>NZ_JBSFNS010000014.1:0-151325 GCF_053587275.1 Amycolatopsis sp. NPDC003676 | reverse complement strand
TTCTTGATGCCGCGATACCGGTCGTCGTCCGAATAGATCGTCGTGTTCCACTGGTCGTGCGAGCGCATCGTGCCCAGCGCGAGCGTGCCGGCGGCGGGGACGACGTCCGGCAGGTCCGCGGTCGAGAACTCGGCACGCTCGGACGGCGTGTGGAAGACCCGCTGCCGCGCGGCCTGGTGGATGCGGAAGCCCAGCGGCTCGCGGACGCGGATGTTGAAGTCCTCGAAACCGTCCAGCACCCGCGCCATCGTGTCGCGGATCCGGTCGTAGTCGCCGACGTAGTCCGTCCACGGCGTCGCGCTTTCCGGCAGCGTCGCGCTCGCCATCCCGGCGATGATCGCGGGTTCGGACAGCAGGTGCGGCGAGGCGGGCTTCTTCATGCCGGTCGACAGATGGACCATGCTCATCGCGTCCTCGACCGACGTCGACTGCGGACCGGCGGTCTGGAAGTCCTTTTCGGTCCGGCCGAGGCAGGGCAGGATCAGCGCCTGCTTGCCGTGCTCGAGGTGGCTGCGGTTGAGTTTCGTGCTGACCTGCACGGTGAGCTCGCATTTGCGCAGCCCGGCCGCGGTGTACGGCGTGTCGGGCGCGGCGAGGGCGAAGTTGCCGCCCATTCCGACGAACACGCGCACGTCGCCGCGGTGCATCGCCTCGATGGTGCCGACAGTGTCGAGCCCGTGGTGGCGCGGCGGGTCGATGCCGCAGACCTCGGCGAGCTTGTCGAGGAACTCCGGCGCCGGGCGATGGTCGATGCCGCAGGTGCGGTTGCCCTGCACGTTGCTGTGCCCGCGCACCGGCGACGGCCCGGTCCCGGGGCGGCCGATGTTTCCGCGCAGCAGCAACAGGTTCACGATCTCGCGGACGGTGTCGACGCCGTGCTCGTGCTGCGTCACGCCGAGGCACCAGCTGATGATCGACCGGTCGGCGTCGCGGTAGATCTTGGCCGCCGCCCGGATTTCGGCCTCCGTCAGCCCGGACTGCCGTTCCAGCTCGGCCCACGACGTGGTTTCGCAGACGACGCGGTACTTTTCGACGCCGGTGGTATAGGTCTCGAGGAAGTCCGAGTTGATCGCTTCAGGATCGGTCTCTGCCATCTCAAGCAGGGCTTTTGCCATGCCGCGGAGGAACGCGAGGTCGCCGCCGATGCGCGGCTGCAGGTTGAGCGTGGACGTCGGGGTCGCGCGGAAGGTGGCCATCCGGACGAAGTCGTGCGGGATGATCGTGCGCGTCGCACCCGCCTCGACCAGCGGGTTGATGTGCACGATCTGCGCGCCGCGCCGGTGTGCCTCGGCGAGTGCGGTGAGCATTCGGGGCGCGTTCGACGCGGCGTTGACACCCATGATGAACAGCGCGTCGGCGGCTTCCCAGTCGTGGATGTCCGCGGTGCCCTTGCCGGTGCCGATGGCGGCCTGCAGCGCGCGGCCGCTCGCCTCGTGGCACATGTTCGAGCAGTCCGGCAGGTTGTTCGTGCCGAACTCGCGCGCCCACAGCTGGTACAGGAACGTCGCCTCGTTGCCCAGCCGGCCGGAGGTGTAGAACGCGGCTTGGTCGGGGGAGTCGAGGCCGCGCAGCGTGTCGCCGACCAGCCGGAAAGCCTTGTCCCACGAAATCGGGACATACCGGTCGGTCTTCTCGTCGTAGCGCAGCGGTTCGGTGAGCCTGCCCTGCGCCTCCAGCGCGGTGTCGCTCCAGCCGTCCAGTTCGGACACGGTGTGCGCGGCGAAGAATTCCGCGCCGACGCGTTTCCGCGTCATCTCCCAGGTGACGTGCTTGATCCCGTTTTCGCAAATGTCGAGATGCAGGCCCTTGGTGTCGTCCGGCCACGCGCAGCCCGGGCAGTCGAACCCGCCGTTCTCGTGGTTCATCTTCACGATCGCGCGCGGTCCGGCGACGAGTTCCCGTTCCCGGACGAGGAACTGCGTCACGCTTTTCGCCGCGCCCCAGCCCGCGGCCGGATGGTGGTAAGGCTTGAACTCCGGCTGGTCTTCGCGCTGCTGGTCGTCCACCGTAACCCTCTCGGCCCGAAACTGTGCTTCCCTGCCGATTCAAGCACGACGGACCGCGCCGGGCATCCGGGAGGGGAATGCGACCGGCTTAATTGTGGACGACAACAAACATTTCTGTGCCGCTCCACAAAATGCGCGGGAAAACGCAGCTCGTTTCCGGGCGGGCGAAATCCGCCTGAGCGGCCGCCGCCGGGCGCGGGGTACGATCCCGGACGTGGCCGACCGGGAGGAAAACGCTGTGCGGACCGCCGCCCTGACCGAACTCGTCGCCTGGGCCGACGCACGGCTGCCCCGGCTGATCGACGACGTCTGCGCGGCGAGCTGCGAGCGGATCGGGATGTACCGGGACGAGAAGATCGTCCCGCGCGCCGACCTGCACCGCTCGATCGCGGTGAACCTCCGGTTCATGGTCGACGCGCTGGGCGGTGCCGAGGCTCCGGACCAGCGCGCCCCGAAGGAGACCGGCCGCCGCCGGGCGCACCAGGGCGCGCCGCTGCCCGAGGTGCTGCAGGTGTACCGGATCGCCTGCTCGATGCTGTGGGACCTGCTGGTGGGCCGCGCCCGCGAAACCGGAAGCACCGATGTCCTGATCGACGTCGCGAGCCTGCTGTGGCAGGTCACCGACGAGCACGCGGTCCGGGTGACCGAGGCGTACCGGGCGGCGAGCGCGGAACTGCTGGTCGCGCAGCAACGACGGCGGTCCGCGCTGGCCGAGGCGCTGCTGACCGGCGCGCGCGGATCCGACTCCGGGCCGTGGGAGGCGGGACGGCTGCTCGGCCTGTCGCTGGACGGGAAGCTGACCGTGGTCGCCGCCGAAACGCGCGGGCTGGCCGAGGAGAGCCTGGTCGGCGTCGAACGGCGGCTCGGGCAGCTAGGGATCGTGTCGGCGTGGCATCTCTCGCCGACGCTGCAGGCCGGCGTGGTGTCGCTGCGCGAGGAGCAGTACGACGCGATGCTCGGCCTGCTGCGGGAACTGGCGCTGGCTCGCACCGGCGTCAGCCCGCTGTTCCGTTCCCTGACCGAAACGCCGCGCGCGGTCCACCTGGCACGCACTGCGCTGTCCGGCATCCCGCCGGAACGCGGCGAGGTCCGCGCGTTCGACCCGAGCCCGCTGGCGGCGTTCGTCGCCTACGACCCGGACGAGGGCCGCAGGCTGGGGGAGCAGGTTTTCGGCGCGGTGCTGGAGCTGCCCGCCGAGGAACGCGACGTGCTGCTGGAGACCCTGGACGCGTACTTCGCGCACGGCGGTTCGTCCGAACGCGCGGGGCAGGTGCTGCACTGCCACGCCAACACCGTCCGGTACCGGCTGCGCCGGATCCGGGAACTCACCGACCGGACGCTGACCGATCCGCGGGACCTGGCCGAACTGGTCACCGCGATGCAGGCGCTGCGGGTCGATTCGGCCCGCTCGATCGATTCTTTGGGGAGCTGACGATGTCTGAAGAGTGGTACTACAACACGCGCACGAACGAGGTCGAACGCGGCCGCCAAGCGCGCGGCGTCGACCGGCTCGGCCCGTACTCGGACGAGGCGACCGCCCGGCGAGCGCTGGAACTGGCGCGGGAACGCACGGCGGCGGAGGACCGGTCCGACGCGGCGTGGAACAACCCGCAGTGACGTCCCCGGATTTCCGCGGCGCGTCGACGGTCGGTGAGGCGATGCTCCGGGCGCCGAAGGTGCTCGACGCGTCGGCGACCGTCGGCGAGGTGCGGGGGCTCTTCGAGGACGATCATGTGCATGCCGCGCTGGTGGTTTCTGGGGAGACTTTGCTGAGCGTCGTGGAACGGCCGGATCTCGACGGGCTGGCGGAGGCGCTTCCGGCGTATCGGGCTGGCCGGTTGACCGGACGGGTGGTCGGCGCGGAGGCGGATCTGTATGAGACCTGGCGGGGGATGTCTCGTCGCCGGTTGGCTGTGGTGGACTCGAGCGGTCGGTTGCTCGGCCTGTTGTGTTTGAAGCGCAGCGGACGCGGTTTCTGTTCAGACGCCGATGTCGCGGCTCGGGCGCGGGACTTGGAAAGCGGTTGCCGGGGCGGCCCATCACGGACCGCCCCGGCGAGCGTCAGCGCCAGTCCACTTTGAACACCCACGCGTGCTTCCCGGCCGCACGCGCGGCTGCGGGAACATCGATCACCAGGCGGCCCCCACTCTGACTCCAGTGCAACGGACCGCCGTAGCCGAGCATCGACACGCGGTCCCCAACCCGGATCGGGACCGGGGCGTCGACCACGAGCTGCGACCCGGGCGCGACGAGCGACATGAGGTAGAAGGCCGAACCAGGCCGCACCGTGAACCGCAGGTCGCCGAGCTGGGCCATCCGTGACCAGTAAGTCGTGCCGTAGATCGCTTCCCCGTTGGTGCGCAGCCAAGCCCCGGTCTCGCGCAGCCGCTGCTGCATCACGGCCGGGATGGTGCCGTCGAAGTCGGGGCCGATGTCCAGCAGGAAGTTGCCGTTCTTCGACACCACATCGACCAGCGTGTGCACCACGTCATCGGTGGTCATGTACTTGTCGTCCGGCGTCGCTCGGTTGTAGCCGTAGGAGAACGGATCCAGTCCCCGGCTCGATTCCCATTTCGCGACGACAGTGTTCGGATATGTCGCGTACTCGGGCGTGGTGAAGTCGTGGTCCGGGATGCCGCCGCGGTCGTTGTACGTGACGTCCTTGGGGCGACGGCGGTTCTTGGCCCGGTTGAAATACTCCGTCAGTACGTCGCGGCTGTCGTTCATACCGCCGATGTCGAACCACAGCACGTCCGGATCGAAGTCGGAGATCAGCTCCAGCACCTGCGGTGCCTGAAGGTCCTTCACGAAATCGCGGCCAGCGGTGTAACCGGTGTACGACACCGGCGCGCCGGTGTACGGATTGCGCGGCGCGTGGCCCATCCACGGGTTGTCCGGGTTGAACCACTCCGGCAGCGAGAAGTACAGACCGTTGCGCAGACCCGGCGTGTACTTGCGCGAGGCGGCGAACAGATCGGCGACGAGATCCCGGCGCGGGCCGAGCTTCTTCGCGTTGCGGCCGCTGACTTTGGTGTCCCACAAGGCAAAACCGTCGTGGTGCTTGGACGTCAGCACGTAGTACTGCGCGCCAGCGTCCTCGATGAGCTGCACCCACGAACGCGGATCGAACCGTGCGGCGGTGAACTTCGGGATGAAGTCGTCATATACGAACGATTCGCCGTAAGTCTTCGCGTGATAGGCGTAGGTGGGACCGTTGGGATCTTGCTGGTTGTTCCAGTACCACTCGGCGTACTGCTGCCCGACCGGAGCCCACGCGGGCACCGAGTACACGCCCCAGTGGATGAAGATCCCGAATTTGGCGTCGCAGAACCAATACGGCGCACGATGCGTGGACAGCGACTCGTCGGTCGGCCGGAAGTCCGGGATGCCGAGCGGCACCGGCAGCGACCGGGTGGCGATCGTCGACCGGTCGGCGAGCACGCGGATCCGGCCGGTCGCGGGAGTTCCGGCGGGCAGGCCGCGGTCGGAGGTCAGGCCGAGCCGCACGGTGGTCTGCTCGCCCGGTGCGAGGCGCGGGATCGGCGCGGGCGTGCGGACGCGGCCGCCGGGGACGTCGAGCGTGACGGTGATCCGGTCGCGCGTTTCGAGCCAGACGGTGCCGGTGTTGACGATCGTCGCTTCGACAGCTTGCGGCCCGCCGTCTTGCAGCAGGTTAGCGGTGGCGCGGGCGTCGAGGACGGTGGCCGAACGGCCTTGCGCGATCGGCTGCATCGTCAGCGCGAACACGTGCAGGCTAGGCACATTCGCGGCGGGCGGGGCGGTTTTGGGCAGGGTCAGCGCGACCGCCTCGCGCGCCGGGTCGATCCACACCTGCGCGGTGCTGATCGACACCGGGTTCTGGTCAGTGACCCCGCCCGGGCCGTAGCGGAAGGCCGAGACGACGGCGCCGCCAGAACCCCACCAGTCGGACCCGGACAGGGTCGCGGTGCTGGTGCTGCCGTCGGCGTAGTGGACGGTCGCGGCGCCTCCGGTGCTGCCGTAGCTGCACGCGACGAGGAACGCGGCCCCGTAGTACCGGCCCTTGGGCAGGTCGATGCGCTGGCCGAGCGCGATGACGTTGTTCTTCGCCCCGGCGGCGGCCGAGCCGAGCAGATAGGGCACGCCGCCCGCGGTGACCGTGCTGCCGGCCGGGATCTGCTCCGCCGGGAAGGTGTAGCCGGAGCCGTCGAAGTTCCCGTCGTGCGCGCTCGCGGAGTCGATGCCGTCGTTGTCGAACCACGCGTCGAGGGGAACCGGCACCGGCGGAGGCGGCGGGACGACCGGGGTGCCCGCGCCGTCCGTGACCTCCGGTTGCGCTGGCCCGCTCGCGGCCGCCGCGGTGCCCGCTGTCCCGAGCAGCACCGCGCCGCCGAGTGCCATGCCGAGTGCGTGCCGACGAGGAAAGGTCGTCATGGAACCTCCACAGTGAAGTCCAGTGGTCCGATGCCTGGCGGGGAATTTCTCGATCATCAGGGGAACCGGGGCAAGCTAGTGGCCGATACATCTGATGAATCATCATCGGTGTGCGCTAAGCTGGCGTCAAGGAGACTGGGCCGGACGGAGGTGGGAGGTTCCGCTCAGCGGGGCGCGGATCGGCTCCATGCAGGAGGCGGAATCAGGCGTGTCAGCGGGCCGGGGCCGGGCGTTGGACGGAAGTGTCCCGGGGAAGTCGGCAGCGATGGGCGCGGATCAGCTCTCAGCAGCTGCTGCGCGCAGATCGCCGGCGCGGCCGATCCACCACACGGCTGAGGCGACGCGACCGGCGCGGAACAGCACATCAGCCAGATTCGCTGCAGCATCGGCGTCTCCGCCTTCCGCTGCTTGGCGATACCAGTGTGCGCTCTCGTTCACTTCGCCGTTGTTCGCGTAGATCGTGCCGAGATTGAACGCCGAATCGTGATGGCCCGCTTCGGCTGCGACAGTCAGATGAGGGATCGCTTCTTCGGTCCGCCCGAGATCGAGGAGAAGACCGCCGATGACCCCGTCCGCCTCGCGGTCACCCAGGTCAACGGCTCGTTGAAGCCAGGAAACCGTCTCGTCGAGCCGACCCTCGTTCAAGCGGATCCTGCCGAGCGCATGGATCGCCCGGAGGTGTCCGTTGCCTGCGGCGCGCCGAAACCATGTTTCTGCTTCTTGGGGCTGGCCGGACTCCTCGTACAGGAGGCCGAGGTTGAAAGCTGCACCCGGGTATCCGGCGTCGGCAGCATGGCGCAACCATCTTTCCGCACCGGGTTGGTCGCCCGCATTTTTGTGAATATTGCTCAGGTTGTTGGCGGCTTCGTCAGATCCGCGTTCGATGCCCAGCAAGTACCATCGTTCGGCCTCGTCGAGCCGTCCGGCTTCGTGGTGGAACAGGCCGATGTTGAAGGTAGCGATCTTGTCACCTTCCTCCGCCGCGCGAAGAAACCATTGCTGTGCTTCTTCTTCGCGGCCCCCAAGGCTCAGGATCTTCCCGAGATTTGTCGCTGACTGATGGTCTCCTAGCGCCGCACCCTGTCGGTACCAGTCCTCGGCCTCCGGCAGAAGGCCCTGTTCTTCTGCTGCGAAGCCAAGCCGGAACAAAGCGGGCCCGTATCCGAGTTCCGCAGCTCGAATGTTCCACGATCGCCCCGCAGCCTTGTCTCCTGCCCGATCAGCGAGCACGCTCAGATTGAAGGCGGACCGGGGCTCTCCCAGGTCTGCGGCCTGTTTGAAGAGTTCGAGCGATTCCTCCGGACGATCAGTCTCGCTGCACAGGACTCCGAGATTGAACAGCGCCAGAGCAGAGATTGGCCCAGCGTCGGCTGCGGCGATCGGACGCCAGATCTCCTCCGCAATCCTAAAGGAGACACGTGTCGCTGCTTCGGCCGCGGCGGTCGCGACGCCCATCAGGTCGGCAGGGCCAGCGGCTCGCGCGGCATGCGGCCACACGACGTCGGGAACCGGAGGGCAGGGCTCGAGGCTTTCCATGCGGTCGACGAGGTAGTCGAAGACGCGCCACATCCCTCCGGCTGCGGGAAGGAGAGGGCTGGTGACACCGAGCCGGATTTCGCTCGCCCAGACGAAGGCCTCGTCGAGCGGTTCCGGACGAAGCAAGATGCCGCCCATGGCCTCCAGATGATGTTCGTGCAATTCGGCGAGCAATTCCCGCGGATACGGGCCGGGCAAGCCCGCGCGGGCGAGGTCGATCGCCGCCCCGATCAAAGCAGCACCCCGCGGCTTGCCCTCGACGTCGACAGAACGCCGCCACTCCGACCAGATTGCCGGACCTGCCGCGAGGTACTCGGCGACCCCATGGGGACCGTGATGCGCCACCGCGTCTCTGATCCGTTCGTCGGTGCTGGCGCTTGCCCGCTCAAGCTCCACAGGGCTCCAGATGCGGGACAGCACAATCGGCTCGGTCGTCTCGAGCACGCGTGCACCGATTCGGGCGGTTTGGGCCAACGCCGGATCGACCCCATCGGCCAGCGAGTTGCCTGCGGCGTCGCTGAACGATTCGTACGGACTCACTCGAATCGTCGCGATGACAGGGACTCGCAACCGTCGGCAAGCCTCGAGCGTATTCTGGTCGACCGCGCCAGATTTCAGATGCAGATCCACGTTGTCCAGCCACAGGAGGCATCGGACGCCAGCTCTCTCGATCGTCTCTGTCGTCGCGAGCACATCGGCGGCGGTCACGGGGGTCGCGACCCTGTGGTCTGGCAGCACCGCCTGCATCGCTGCGAACGCCGCTCTGGTTTTGCCTGCTGCGGAGTTGCCGACCAGCAGAACCAGGTCGCCGGTATCTGCCGCTGCCGCCACCGCCGCCCGCAACGTCACGTCGATGTCGCGTTCGATGTAGGGCGGAACGTTGTCGCCGCCGGGGAGTGACCGCGCCCGGTGCGTGCCCGCTGATATGGGGTTCCAGTCCCGTGCCAGCGGCCATTTTTCCGGGCGTGCCCAAAGGTCGGAGGCAGCAGGTTTCCCACTCACGACGACCGAACCGGCAATATCGCGAGCCTGAACTACCGGTCCGTGAAAAACGCCGCCAGAGACCTCGTTTCGCGCTGGGTCGTCGCCCACGTTTCCTTCAGACATTCCCCTCCGTTGTCTGTCCCAGCGTTTCGCTGCCGCCTGTCAGTACCATAGCCGGTGCGACAGTGATCGAGCACCAGTTGCATCCGGAGGGGGCGTCACCCGTGGGCAAGGCGAGCCGCGCGAAACGCAAACGAGCTGGGCGGCCGGGCAAGGGACCGCGTCCTGGCGCCTCTGAAGTCGGCTCGGCCGGGGCTTCGACGGAAAACGAAGCAGCCAAGAACGCCATGTGCAGGCTGGTTGACGCCGGCATGTCCGGACGACTTACCTTGGCCTCCGCCTATGCCCTGGGCTGCTCGATGGTAGCGCTCGCTCACGCCGAAGGCGACGGGCCCGAATGGTACGGGGCGGTGGACCCGCTCGACTTGGTCTTCCTGGGTGCCGCGTCACCCGGGAGATTTCGCGATGCGGCTGAGTTCGGCAATGCGCGGACCGCCTGGTTCCGGAAGCTTCGGGAGACGCCGCACTGGGGAGGCGTCGAGTGTCTTGTGGCGGAGGCGGTGAAGCTGAGCGAGGGGCACGATCTGCCGATCGACGCTCCGATCGCACTCTTGCTATTGAATACTCGCCTTGAGCACACGAAACCCCGCCAGCGAACGCTAGCCGCAGAGCTTCGGCCTGCCGCCTTGCTTTCTGACGGCCGATTCCGCAGTGGCCCGCCGGAAGATCTCGTGCTCCCCGTTCCGTCCGCCGAGGCCATCGAGAGCGCCAAGCTGTTCCGCGCGGAGCCGGATACCAGAGTTGAGTGCCGCGACAGTTGCGTCGAACGGCTACGCGATGGACTGCGCCTACTTGAACATGTCGGCTACAGCACATCGAATGGCGCATTTAAGCTGTTAATCGCTTTGTATGCTGCACTCGTCGCGTCCAACGACGAGCCGGTCGAGCAGTTGTCAGCGCGTGCACTCGCCTGGTCGTACGGACTTGACGAAGCATCCTCCCTGATTCCTGTTGTCGACACGATCATGATAGCCGCAGTGCGCGACCTAGATCTCGAATCGACGATCAGCCGCTTGTTCACGTTTCCGGCCTTCCTGCGTTCCGTGAGCAGTGAGGACCAGCGCTGGCACAGCGATTCGGGCACCGATTTCGTGGTCCTGGCGCTCGAGTTCGGGCACGCCGCGGTCAGGAGCCGCGACCGCGAAGTCATGTCACTGGGGCCGATTACAAGCATCTCGCTGAATAATCTTGAACGCGAGTTCGAGACTGAACACGGTCGTCCCCTAGAGCCAGGTGACAGAGTTTTCTCTGCTGATGACGTCCGCGAACTAGATGCTGAGATGGCGAAAACACTCGAGCTGGCAAAAGTTCATCCGGCTTGGTCGAACGCATATCTGCGCGACAACGCGCCATTTCCGCGGCTTGACGGAAGATTTCGCACGAAAAAAGACCATCAGGATTTTCTGAAGTCGGTAGAAAAATACATGATCGCACATCCGTGCGAGGCTCCCCCTGATCATGACTCCGAGCTGTCCAAGTTGCGTAGCATCAGTGCGGTGATGACGGTGAAAATGGCGATAGCAGACGATCGTTTCGCTCCACAGTTGATCGCGTTGCTGGACAGTTCCGCTGCCGAAGACTTCGATGAGATCGAAGTGGTGGCAGAATTTCTTGCGGGTTACGCGGAGCATCTTGTCACCGTCGTCAACGAGAAGCCGGATATTGAAGAGAAGGCGCTGGAGTGGGCCCGCCTGCACGGCGGTGCGTCCTTGGCGGAGCGGCTCCGAACCTGTATCGGCTCAGATCCGGAAGACGGCTGGCTGATCGAACCTGCGGTACTGTTGGCGATCGCAGTGGCTGATGCAAGCCGTTAATCGAATCGATGATGCGCGAAATCAGGCTCTGTGTCGCGGGTCATGGTCCGCGGCGGACGTTCCGCGCCGCATGGATAGTGCAAGGGCTCAAGTGTCTAGTCGTACTTCGCCCGCGACCGGCCCCGGCCGCTTCATTTCCCACCCTACCGGCAGCCCCGGTGTGCGGCGAGCGCGTTTCGTGGCTTCGCCATCGGGAAAGGGCCAACGTGGTCTACGAGGCCAATGGGTATTTGGATCATCAAGGAAATCGGGGCGGGTAAGCAGCCGATACATCTGATGAATCATCGTCGGCGTGCACTGGGGTGCTGTCAACGAGATCCCGCTCAGCGGAGCAGCGCGAAAAGCCGACCACCCGAGGTGATCGGCTCCGCGCGAGCGAGGGTCAGGAACGCAGCCAGACCGCCGTGTCGGTCGGCAGTTCGGTGGTCACCGGGTCGCTGGCCAGCAGGACCTCGGAATGCAGCGGGATCGGAGCACCGGAGAAGTTCAGGACGAAAGTGAACCCTGGCCCCCGGCGGAAAGCGAGCACGTCGTCGCCGAGCGACAGCCACTCCAGCTCGCCAGTGAGTTCCGTGCGCAGCCGCAACCCGGCGCGGTAGAGGCTGAGCATCGACGCCGGGTCCGCCGCCTGCGCTTCCGCCGTGTACGCCTGCCATTGCGCGGGCTGCGGCAGCCACGCGCCGCCGGGACCGAAGCCGAACGGCGGCTCGTCGCCGGACCACGGCAGCGGCACCCGGCAGCCGTCGCGACCGGGGTCGGCGCCGTTCGTGCGCGCCCACACCGGGTCCTGCCGCAGCTCGGCGGGAATGTCCTCGACCTCCCACAGCCCCAGCTCTTCGCCCTGGTAGACGTACATTCCGCCGGGCAGCGCCATGGTCAGCAACGCCGCCGCGCGAGCCCGCCGGGTGCCCAGCACCAGGTCCACCGAGCTGCCGTGCAGCCGGTCGGCGAAGGAGAACCCGGTGTCGCCCGCCCGGCCGTAGCGCGTGACGTGCCGGGTGACGTCGTGGTTCGACAACACCCAGGCGGGCGGCGCGCCGACGGCGCCGTGCGCGTCCAGCGTCCGCTCGATGACCTCCCGGAAGCGCGCCGCGTCCCACGGACAGACCAGGAAATCGAAGTTGAACGCCGAGTGCAGCTCGTCGCGGCGCAGGTACCGCGCGGTGCGGGACATGTCCGGCAGCCACATCTCGCCGACCAGCACGCGCTCGCCCGGGTAGCTGTCGGCGATCTTGCGCCACGACCGGTAGATCTCGTGCAGCCCCTCCTGATCGGAGAACGGCGTCTCATCGCCCGGCTCGACGTCCGGCAGCCGCGCGTCCTTCACCAGCCCGTCGGCGACGTCGATGCGGAAGCCGTCCGCCCCGCGGTCGAACCAGAACCGCAGGATGTCCTCGAATTCGGCGCGCACGTCCTGGTTGTCCCAGTTGAAATCCGGCTGCCGCGAGCTGTAGAGGTGCAGGTACCACTCGCCGTCCGGCACCCGGGTCCACGCGGATCCGCCGAAGCGCGACTTCCAGTTGTTCGGCGGTTCGGCACCGTCGCGCCCGCGTCCCGGACGGAACCAGAACCGTTGACGCGCAACCGATCCCGGACCCGCCGCGAGCGCTTCCCGGAACCAGCGATGCTCGTCGGAACAGTGGTTCGGCACGATGTCGATGATCACCCGCAGGCCGCGTCCGTGTGCCTCGGCGATCAGCGCCTCCGCCTCGGCGAGCGTGCCGAAAAGCGGTTCGATGTCGCGAAAATCGGCGACGTCGTAGCCGCCGTCGTCCATCGGCGACGGGTACCACGGGGTGAACCAGAGCGTGTCGATGCCGAGTGCGGCCAGGTGGTCGAGCCGCGCGCGGACGCCGGCGAGGTCGCCGATGCCGTCGCCGTTGCCGTCGGCGAAACTGCGGACGTAGATCTGGTAGATCGCCGCGGTGCGCCACCAGCTGTCTTGTCTTCGCGATGCGGTCACGGAAAAACCCTCCTCGTGGTGGGGGAAAGCCAGAAGTACGACCGGTTCAGCCCTTGAGCCCGCCCGCGGCGAGCCCGGCGAGGATCTGCCGCTGGAACACCAGGAACAGCGCCACCATCGGCAGGCTGGCCAGCACCATCCCGGCGGTCAGCACGTTGAGCGGCATATCGATGGCAACCCGCTGCAGCATCACCGAAAGCGTCTGCTTGCCGCTGTCCGGGAACACCAGCAGCGGCCAGATGAAGTCCTTCCACGCGGTCACCACCGCGAGAATCGACACGACGGCCAGGATCGGCCGCGAGATGGGCAGCACGATCCGCCACAGCGTGCGCACCGGCCCGGCGCCGTCGAGCCGCGCGGCTTCGATCAGCTCGTCCGGGATCCGGTCGAAGAACCGTTTCAGCACATAGACGTTGAACGCGTTCGCGGCGGCGGGCAGCCAGACCGCGGCGGGGGAGTCGATCAGGTTCAGGTGCAGCAGCGGCAGATCGGTGATGGTGACGTAGGTCGGCACCAGCAGCGCGGCGGCGGGCAGCATCAGGGTGGCGAGCATCAGCCCGAGGACGGCGTTGCCGAACTTCGGCCGCAGCTTCGACAGCGCGAAGGCGGCGGGGACGTCGATGGCCATCTGCGCCAGCCACGCCCCGCCCGCGACGACCAGGGTGTTGAGGAAGTACTTGCCGAGGTTCAGCTGGTCCCAGGCCTCGCCGAAGGTCTCCGGATGCCACTCGTGCGGGACGAGCGTGGCCGGGGTCTGCGCCAGTTCCTGAGGCGTCTTCATCGCCCCGGTCACCGCCCAGTACAGCGGGAACAGGAAGGCGAGCACGAAAACCACGAGCGTGCCGGCGAAAACGACGCCGTAGACCACCTTGCCGCGGCGGCTGCGCAGCGCGCCGGGCGAGACGAGGGTCCTCATGCCTGGTCTGCCTTCCTGGTCAGCCGGACGTACAGCGCGGAGAACACGCCAAGCGCCAGGAACAGCAGCAGGCTCATCGCGCTCGCCGAGCCGAAGTCGTTGTAGACGAAGGCATACCGGTAGAGCAGCAGGAGCACGGTCACTGTGGAATCGTCCGGGCCGCCGCCGGTCATCACGTATGGTTCGGTGAACACCTGCATGGTCGCGACGATCTGCAGCAGCAGGAGCATCAGCAGGACGAACCGGGTCTGCGGGAATGTCACGTGCCGCAGCCGTTTCCACATCCCGGCCCCGTCGAGTTCCGCGGCCTCGTACAGCTCGCCGGGGATGGTGCCGAGCGCGGCGAGATAGATCAGCGTGGTGCTGCCCATGTTCGCCCAGGTCGAGACGAACACCAGCGACAGCATCGCGGTGCCGCTCGAATCCAGCCACTGCGGCCCGGACAAGCCGACCGCGCCGAGCGCGGAGTTGAACAGGCCGGAACCCGGGTCGTAGAACCACTTCCACATCAGCGCGGTCACCACCGGCGGCAGCATCACCGGCAGGTACACCGCGAGCCGGAAGAACGCGCGAGCGTGGCGCATCTCGTTGAGCAGCACCGCGGTCAGGAACGGCACGGCGAAGCCGAAAACCAGCGCGAGACCGGTGAACAGCAACGTGTTCCGCCAGGCGACGCCGAACAGCGGATCCGCGAACAGCCGGGCGAAGTTGTCGAGGCCGACCCACGTCGGCGGGTTGACGAAGTCGACCTGCTGGAAGCTCAGCAGCACCCCGCGCACGATCGGGTACCAGGAGAACATCGCGAACACCACGAGCGCGGCGCAGAGCAGGCCGTACGCGGTGAGGTTCTCCTTGAGCTTGCGGCGCAGCCGGGCCCGGCGCTGCCCGGCGGGGGAGGCGGCCGGCCGCCTGGCCGGCGACGAGGACGTCGCGGGCCAGGCGAGGAGGCTACTTGACCTGGGCGAGGACACTGGTGACCTTCGCCGCGGCCGTCGACAGCTGCTGATCGATATTCGCGTTCCGGTCGGTGAGCACCGCCTGCATCACGCTGTCCAGGATCGCGTACACCTGCTGTGCGTTCGGCGGTTCGACGCTGCCCTTGATCTTGCCGGTGGAGTCCACATAGGACTGGTAGTTCTGCGCGGGTACGTTCGCGTACTTGGCTTTCAGTGCCAGCTGCTGATCGCGCACCGCGCCCTGCCAGACGTCGGGGGTCGGCTCGGCGGGCAGGCCGACCGGCTGCTTGCCGTCCACGTACTGCTTGATGTGCTTCTCGAAGCGGTCCGGGTTGAGATATTTCCACTGGATCCATTCGAGGCCCGCCTTGATCTTCTCCGGCGACGCCTTCGGGTTGATCATGTAGCCCTCGCCGCCGAGCAGCGTGCCCTTGCCGTCCGGCATCCCGGCGATGCCGTAGTCCTCGTATTTCCCGTTGAACTGCTTGACGAGCACGGGCACGTTGTCCGGGGCGGCCATGTACATGCCGAGCTGGCCCGCGCCCATCATCCGCTGCACGTCCTGGGCCTCCAGCAATTGCTTGCTGCCCATGGAATCGTCGGTCCAGCGCAGATCATGGAGGAGGTCGAGCGCGGCTTTGCCTTTTTCATTGTCGAAATCGGCGACCCATTTGCTGCCGTCCTTGCGCGCGACGGAACCGCCCATCGACGCGAGCCAGCCGGTGAGATGCCAGCCGCCCTGGTTGTTCTTGCTGTAGTCGGCGTACCCGACGATTCCGTTGCCCAGCGCGGAAATCTTCTTCGCCGCCGCGCGCACCTCGTCCCAGGTCCGCGGCGGCTTGTTCGGGTCGAGCCCGGCTTTCTGGAACAGCGGGCGGCTGTAGACCAGGCCCATCGTGTAATTCATCGTCGGCAGGCCGTAAAGCTTGCCGTTCGCGCCGCGGAAGTTGTCGAGCAATTCCGGTTTGAGGTCGTTGACGTGCGGGACTTTCTTGACCGCCTCGGTGATGTCCGCGGCCTGATGCCGGGCGATGATCTGGGCGGGATCGGTGAAATAGACGTAGTAGACGTCTTCGAGCTGCCCGCCCGCCAGTTTCGCGCCGAACGTCTTCGGGTCCATGAACCCTTCGTGCGGTTCGATCTTGACGTTCGGGTGCGTCGCCTCGAATTCCTTGACGTCGGCGTCGAAAACACCGCGTTCGAACGGCTGGCTCGTCGGCGGCTGGCCGGTGACGGTGATCGTGACCTTGCCCCCGGCGGAGCTTCCCGGATCGCCGCCGCTCCCGCAGGCGGTTGTTCCCAGCGCCAGCCCCGCTGCGGCGAGCAAGGCGAACATCCGGCGGGGAGCGGCGGGGGACCAGGGTCTGCTCATCTCAAGCCTCATCTCGCAGGGGAGCACAGCAGGTGATGGCGGTCACCCTAAAGCCGCGAACGGCGTCTGCGCAAGAACTCGACGAGAATCTGCAACTTGTGAACAGTCGGCTCCGGCGTCAGTTTGTCCGACGCGCGGTGGACCCGCGCACCACCAGCTCCGGCGCGAACAACAGCTCTTCCACCGCGACCTCGCCGCCGTTGATGCGTTTCACCAGCAGCTCGACCACGGCCCGGCCCATCGCCTCGATCGGCTGGCGCGTCGTGGTCAGCGGCGGGTCGGTGCAGTTCATCAGCGCGGAGTCGTCGTAGCCGACCACCGAAATGTCGCCCGGCACGGACAGACCTTGCCGCCGCGCCGCGCGGATCGCGCCCAGTGCCAGCGGATCGCTCGCGCACAGGACGGCCGTCGCGCCGCGCGGGTACAGCCGCGCCGCGGCCGCGTGCCCGCCTTCGATGGAGAACATCCCGTGCTCCACCAGTTCGTCCAGCACGGGGAGTCCGAGTTTCGCAGCGTGCTCCCGGAACGCCTCGAGCTTGCGCTGCGACGGCACGTGGTCGTTCGGTCCGAGCACCAGGCCGATCTTCTCGTGGCCAAGGGAGCTCAGGTGCCCGACCGCCTGCTCGACGGCCACCGCGTCGTCGCACGAGACCTGCGGCAGGCCGAGGTGGTCGACCGCCGCGTTGATCAGCACCGTCGGCAACCGGCGTTCCGCGAGGTGGTGGTAGTGCGTGTGCACGGCGTCGGCCTGCGCGTACATCCCGCCGGCGAACACCACGCCGGACACCTGCTGCTGCAGCAGCATCTCGACGTACTCCGCCTCCGACACCCCGCCCGCGGTCCGCGTGCACAGCACCGGCGTGAAGCCCTGCTGGGCCAGTGCGTTGCCCATGACCTCGGCCAACGCCGGGAAAATCGGGTTCTGCAGCTCCGGCAGCACCAGCCCGACGAGCCGGGCCCGTTCGCCGCGCAACTGCGTCGGCCGCTCGTAGCCCATCACGTCCAGCGCGGTGAGCACGGCGGCCCGGGTGCTCGCGGACACCCCGGCCTTGCCGTTGAGCACCCGGCTGACGGTGGCTTCGCTGACCCCGACCTGGCGGGCGACTTCGGCGAGACGTCGTGTCATGAGTGAAAGTTACCGCAAACCGCTGCAAGTTTCCGACTGGATGCGCGCCTCGCTTGCTCTCGCGGTGAAAGTGCTGGTGGGAAGCCATGATCTGCGGACCGCACTGTTGACTTCCCGCTCCGGGGAGGCTGTAATTCTTGAACGAATCAGTGAAAATATCTGACTAGATCCCGGGCAACCGCGGTAAGCGTCCTGCCCAGCCTCAACGAAGAGGTGCTATGTCGACTGCTCCGTGCTGTTCTCGTGCGCCCCCGGACGGGATTCCCGCCTGTCCGCTCCCTGGTCCCCGCCGTCCCGCGCCACGCGGGGCGCTCTCGTCTCCCTCCTCCTTGGATCAGAGGAAACCCATGAGAACGAAGCGACATTTCCTGCGCGCCGCGCTCTGCGCCGCCCTGTCCCTGCTGGTCGCCCCACCCGCCTGGGCAGCCGGTGCGTCGGCTCCGCCAGCTGTTCAGCCCGCCGCCCAAGCCGCCACCGCGACCTACACCGCCAGCAGCCAGCTCCCCGGCTATCCGGTCGCCAACGTCGGAGACGGCAACCAGGCCACCTACTGGGAGAGCACGAACAACCAGTTCCCCCAATGGATTCAGGCCGATCTCGGCACCACGACCAACGTCGCGCAGCTAGTGCTGAAGCTGCCCACGAACTGGGAGGCCCGCACCGAAACCTTCTCGGTGCAGGGCAGTGCGAACGGCGCGAGCTTCAGCGACCTCGTGCCGTCAGCGGGCTACCGGTTCGACCCGGCGACCGGCAATACCGTCACCGTGAACCTCACCGGCAGCACCCGCTACGTCCGGCTGAACATCACCGCCAACACCGGCTGGCCCGCCGCGCAGCTGTCGGAGTTCGAGGTGCACGGCCCGGCGGGCGGCGACACGCAGCCGCCGTCCGCGCCCGGCAACCTCGCCTATACCGAACCCGCGAGCGGCCAGATCCGGCTGACCTGGTCGGCGTCCACGGACAACACCGGCGTCACCGGTTACGACGTTTACGCGAACGGCCAGCTCCGTGGCAGTGTCGCCGGGGATGTGCTGTCCTACACCGACAATCAGCCAGCCAGCGCGAGCGTCGCTTACTTCGTGCGTGCTCGGGACGCGGCGGGCAACCAGTCGGCGAACAGCAACACCGTGACTCGCAACGGCACCCAAAGCGGCGCGAATCTCGCGCTGCACAAGCCGATCACGGCGTCGTCGACCCAGCAGACCTACGTCGCGGCGAACGCCAACGACGACTCTGTGACCACGTACTGGGAGGGCAGCGGGGCATACCCGAACCTGCTGACCGTGGCTCTGGGTTCGCACGCAGACCTCGACCGGGTCGTCGTGAAGCTCAACCCGGACCCGGCGTGGAGCACACGGACGCAGACGATCGCCGTCGAGGGCCGCGACCAGGGCGCGACGGAGTTCACCACGCTGGCCCCCGCGCAGACCTACAGCTTCGACCCGGCCAGCGGCAACACCGTGACCATCCCGGTCAGCGGCCGGGCCGCCGACGTCCGCCTGCGCTTCACCGCCAACTCCGGCGCGGGCGGCGGTCAGGCCGCGGAGTTCCAGGTCTTCGGCGTCCCCGCGCCGAATCCGGATCTGACGGTCTCCGACGTGTCCTGGTCGCCGCAGAAACCGGTGGAAACGGACGCGATCACCGCGTCGGCGACGATCCGCAACATCGGGACGGCGGCCTCGGGCGCGACCGACGTGAACCTCTATCTGGGCAAGACCAAGGTCGGCACGGCGGCAGTCGGCCCGCTCGCGGCCGGAGCGTCCACGACGGTGTCGGCGAACATCGGCACCCGGGACGCGGGCAGCTACGACGTGACCGCCAAAGTCGACGAGGCGAACACCGTCATCGAACAGAACGAGGACAACAACTCCTACACCAGCTCGACGCCGCTGATCGTCAGCCCGGTGCAGAGCTCCGACCTCGTCTCGGCTACGGCGTGGTCGCCGAACAACCCGTCGGCAGGCAACCCAGTGACCTTCACCGCGACCCTGCGCAACCAGGGCACGGTCGCTTCGGCGGACGGCGCCCACGGCGTCACGGTCACGATCGCTGATCAGAACGGCACGGTCGTCAAGACACTGAGCGGTTCCTTCACCGGTATTCTCGCGCCTGGAGCGACCACACCAGTGACGGTTGGCAGTTGGACAGCAGCGAATGGCCGATACACGGTGAAGACGGTCGTCGCGAACGACGCCAACGAGCTGCCTGCCAAGCAGGGCAACAACACCAGCACCCAATCACTGTTCGTCGGGCGCGGTGCCAACATGCCGTACGACATGTACGAGGCCGAGGACGGCGTCGTCGCGGGCGGCGCGGCCGTGATCGGTCCTAACCGGACGATCGGCGATCTCGCGGGCGAGGCGTCGGGCCGGAAAGCCGTGACGCTGAACTCGACCGGTGCCTCGGTGGAGTTCACCACCCGCGCGGCGACGAATACGCTCGTCACACGGTTCTCAATGCCGGACGCCGCGGGCGGCGGCGGGCAGAACTCGACGCTGAACGTGTACGTCGACGGCACTTTCCTCAAAGCCATCGACCTGACCTCGCACTACGCGTGGCTCTACGGTGCCGAAGCCTCGCCGGGCAACTCGCCGGGAGCCGGACCGGCGCGGCACATCTACGACGAGGCCAGCATGCTGCTCGGCACGACCGTGCCCGCCGGGCACAAGATCAAGCTGCAGAAGGACGCGGCGAACAGTTCGAACTACGCGATCGACTTCGTGAACTTCGAACTGGCCACCGCGGCGGCGAATCCGGACCCGGCGCACTACGCGGTCCCGGCCGGGTTCAGCCAGCAGGACGTGCAGGCCGCGCTGGACAAGGTCCGCCAGGACCCGAACCTCACCGGCGTCTACCTCCCCGCCGGACAGTACCCGATGACCAGCAAGGTCACCGTGTACGGCAAACCGGTGACGGTGCTCGGCGCCGGGCCGTGGTTCACGAAGTTCACCGCGCCGGCCGGGCAGGAGAACACCGACATCGGGTTCGACGCGCAGGCCAGCGCGAGCGGGTCGACCTTCAGCGGGTTCGCCGTGTTCGGGAACTACACGTCCCGCATCGACGGCCCGGGCAAGGTCTTCAACTTCACCGGCGTCACGAACATGACCATCGACAACATCTGGGTGGAGCACCAGGTGTGCCTGCTCTGGGCGACCAATGTGGACAACTCCGCGGTGAAGAACTCTCGCATCCGCGACACGTTCGCCGACGGCGTCAACTTCACCAACGGCAGCACCGGCAACCACGTCACGAACAACGAGGCCCGGTCCACCGGCGACGACAGCTTCGCGCTGTTCGCCGCGACGGACATCAACCAGGGCAACCAGTACGACAACGTGTTCGAGAACCTGACCGTGCTGCTCCCGTGGCGCGCGGCGGGCATCGCGGTGTACGGCGGGTACGACAACACCTTCCGGAACCTCTACGTCGCGGACACGCTGACGTATTCCGGGATCACGCTCAGCTCGCTCGACTTCGGCTATCCGTTCCTCGGGTTCGGGCCGCAGCCGACGACGGTGCAGAATGTCTCGCTGGTCCGCACCGGCGGCCATTTCTGGGGCAAGCAGACGTTCCCGGCGATCTGGATGTTCTCCGCTTCCAAGGAGTTCCGCGGCATCCGGGTGTCCGATGTGGACATCCAGAGCCCGACGTACAGCGGCATCATGTTCCAGACCAAGTACACCGGCGGCCAGCCGGAGAACACGGTCCAGGACACGGTGCTGACGAACGTGTCGATCTCCGGGGCGCATCGCAGCGGCGACGAGTTCGACGCCAAGTCCGGGATCGGGATCTGGGCCAACGAGCTGCCGGAACCCGGTCAGGGACCGGCGGTCGGGTCGGCGACGTTCACCGGGCTCGCGTTGAGCGACAACGACCAGGACATCCGGAACACGACGAGCACGTTCACGATCACCCGCAATTGAGCGCGCGGGTGCCCGCCCGGTGTCTCCGGCGGGCACCCGTCCTTCTCCTGCCCAAGAACGGAAGATGCCATGATACGGATGCGGTTGTCCCGTCTCTTCGCCGGTTTCCTCGCCGCAGGGCTGTTCGCGGCAGGCCTCACCCACGCCGCCGCGGCCGGCGGTCCTTCGCCGGGTCCGGCTCCGAACGCCGCTGATGTGCCGTTGACGCGCACGGTGTCGGCGAGCAGCGTGCAGCCCGGCTACCCCGTCGCCAACGCATTCGACGGCAATCAGGACACCTACTGGGAGTCGGCCAACAACGCCTTCCCGCAATGGATCCAAGCCGACCTCGGCTCCACGAAGCCGCTTTCGCGGATCGTGCTGAAACTGCCTGCCACCTGGGAATCCCGCACCCAGACGCTCACCGTGCGCGGCAGCGCCGACGGCACGTCGTTCACCGATCTGGTCGCGTCGACCGGGTACCCGTTCGCCTCCGGCACGGTGACCATCCCGGTGACCGCGTCCGCGCGCTACGTGCGGCTCGACGTGACCGCGAACACGCAGTGGCCCGCCGCGCAACTCTCGGAATTCGAGCTGTACGGCCCGGACACCGGGGACACGCAGGCGCCGACCGCGCCCGCGAACGTCGCGCTGACCGAACCCGCGTCCGGGCAAATCCGGCTGACGTGGTCGCCGTCGACCGACGACGTCGGCGTGACCGGCTACACCGTCTACCGCGACGGCACGCCCGTCACCACGGTCACCGGCACGACGTTCACCGAGAACCGGCCCGCGGGCACGCGGATCGAGTACTTCGTGCGCGCCAAGGACGCGGCCGGGAACGAGTCCGCCGACAGCAACCACGTCGTCCGGGCCGGGACGCAGACCGGCAAGAACCTCGCCGCGGGCAAGCCGATCGAAGCGTCCTCGACGGTCGGCGCGTTCGCGGCGGCCAACGCGAACGACAACAACACTGGTACTTATTGGGAGTCTTCCGCAGGCTACCCGAACACCCTGACAGCAAAGCTCGGTGCCGACGCCGACCTCGCCTCGGCCGTGGTGAAACTCAACCCCGATCCGATCTGGGGCGCGCGGACACAGAACTTCGAGATCCTCGGCCGCGCGCAGGGCGCCAGCGAATTCACGACGCTCGCCGCGCGGGCCGATTACCGCTTTGACCCGGCTACGAACCAGAACACCGTGACGATCCCGCTCACCGGCCGCGCCGCGGACGTCCAGCTGCGGTTCTTCGCCAACTCGGGTGCGCCCGGCGGGCAAACTGCGGAGTTCCAGGTCTTCGGCACACCCGCGCCGAACCCGGACCTGGTCGTCACCGGCACCGCGTGGACCCCGTCGAACCCGACCGAGACCAGCGACCTCGCGGTATCGGCAACTGTGCGGAACGCGGGCACCGCCGCTGCCGGAGCGACGAAAGTCAACGTCAGCCTCGGCGGCACCGTCGTCGGATCCGCACCGATCGGCGCACTCGCCGCCGGAGCGTCCACCACGGTGACTGTGCAGGCGGGCAAACGGCCGCAGGGCAGCTACCCCGTGACCGCCACCGTCGACCCGGACAACACCGTCGTCGAACAGGACGACACCAACAACACCTTCACCTCGCCGACGCCGCTGGTGATCGCGCAGGCGCCGGGACCGGACCTCGAGGTCACCGGCATCACGTCGAACCCGCCGAACCCGGCCGTCGGCGCGCCGGTGTCGTTCACCGTCGCGGTGCACAACCGCGGCACCAGCGGTGCGGGAGCCTCGGTGACCCGACTGTCCGCTGGCAGCAGTACTTTCGACGCCGACACACCCGCGATCGCCGCCGGAGCCACGGCAAACGTCGCGGTGCGGGGCACCTGGACCGCCGCGAACGCGACCCTCACCGCGACGGCCGACGCGACCGGCAGTATTGAGGAAACCAACGAAGCCAACAACACCCTGTCGCGGGCAATGGTGGTCGGCCGCGGCGCAGCGGTGCCTTACGTCGAGTACGAGGCGGAAGCCGCGCAGTACCAAGGCCAACTGCTGGAAACCGACCCGCTGCGCACGTTCGGGCACACGAACTTCGCCACCGAATCCTCCGGCCGGAAGTCCGTGCGGCTGGCGAACCAGGGCCAGTACGTGGAATTCACGTCCACGAACCAGGCGAACTCGATCGTGGTCCGCAATTCGATCCCGGACGCACCCGGCGGCGGGGGACAGGACGCGACGATCAGCCTGTACGTCAACGGAACCTTCGCGCAGAAGCTGAACCTGTCGTCTACGCACAGCTGGCTCTACGGCAACACGGACGACCCCGAAGGACTCACGAACAAGCCAGGCGCCGACGCGCGGCGGCTGTTCGACGAATCGCACGCGCTGCTGGCGCAGTCGTACCCGCCGGGCACGAAGTTCAAGCTGCAGCGCGACAACGGCGACAACGCGGCGTTCTACGTCATCGACCTGATCGACCTCGAACAAGTCGCGCCGGCCCTGCCGAAGCCGCCGGAATGCACGTCGATCACCGACTACGGCGCCGTGCCCGACGACGGCATCGACGACTCCGCGGCGATCCAGCGCGCGGTCACCGACGACCAGAACGGCGTGATCAGCTGCGTCTGGATCCCGCCGGGCCAGTGGCGGCAGGAACGCAAGATCCTCACCGACGACCCGAACGTGCCCAACGGCGGCGGGCAGTACAACCAGATCGGCATCTCGAACGCCGCGATCCGCGGCGCCGGGATGTGGTACTCGCAGCTGTACTCGCTGATCCAGCCGCAGGACGCGGGCGGCATCAACCATCCGCACGAGGGCAACTTCGGCTTCGACATCGACAAGAACGTGCAGATCTCCGACCTCGCGATCTTCGGCTCCGGCCGGATCCGCGGCGGCGACGGCGGCGCGGAAGGCGGCGTCGGTCTCAACGGCCGGTTCGGCACCGGAACGAAGATCTCGAACGTGTGGATCGAGCACGCGAACGTCGGCGTGTGGGTCGGCCGGGACTACAGCAACATCCCGGCGCTGTGGGGCCCGGCCGACGGCCTGGAGTTCAGCGGCATGCGGATCCGCGACACCTACGCCGACGGCATCAATTTCACCAACGGCACCCGCGACTCGCGAGTGGTCAACTCGTCGTTCCGGACGACCGGCGACGATTCGCTGGCGGTGTGGGCGAACCAGTACGTGAAGGATCCGGCAGTGGACGTCGCGCACGACAACGTTTTCCGCAACAACACGGTCCAGCTGCCGTGGCGCGCCAACGGAATCGCGGTCTACGGCGGGTACGGGAACAAGATCGAGAACAACCTGGTCTCCGACACGATGAACTACCCCGGGATCATGCTGGCGACCGACCACGACCCGCTGCCGTTCTCCGGGCAGACCCTGATCGCGGACAACGCGCTGTACCGCTGCGGCGGCGTCTTCTGGGGCGAACAGCAGAAATTCGGCGCGATCACGTTCTTCGCCCAGGGCAAGGACATCCCGGGAATCACGCTCCGGGACACCGAAATCCACGATTCGACCTACGACGGAATCCAGTTCAAAACCGGCGGCGGCGCGATGCCGGACGTGACGATCAGCAACGTGAAGATCGACCGGTCGAACAACGGCGCGGGCATCCTCGCGATGAGCGGCGCTCGCGGCAGCGCGACGCTGACGAACGTGACGATCACGAATTCGGCGACCGGTGACGTGGTCCGCGAGCCGGGATCGCAGTTCACGATCACCGGCGGACCAGTCCCGGCAACGGCCGCGCGGGGCCGCCGCGGGACGAACTAGGGGGAATCGGTCCGGTGCCGGGAGAGGGCTGTCTGTCCGGCACCGGACCGGTACCGGCAGTGAGTATTCCCCCTTTCGGGTGCCGGTCCCTCGCAGGCCATCGCACCCGCGGCTGAAGTTCTACGATCCGAACCCCGGACGGGTGTCGAAATCCGGAGACCAGGTTCGTACCTCGGGGTGACCAGCCATCCGAGGCGAAGGAGTGCCCGATCATGACCGAACTCAACGAGGAATTCACCGCGACCCTGCGCAAGAGCCCGGCCAAGGGCGGCCACACCTACCTGGTCTGGCCCGGCTCGGCGGAGTTCTTCGGCACCCGCGGCCTGGTGAAAGTCCGCGGGACCGTCGACGGCGAACCGTTCCGCAGCTCGTTCATGGCGCTGGGCGACGGCACCCACAAACTCCCGGTCAACGCCGGACTCCGGAAAGTGATCGGCAAGGAGGCCGGGGACACGGTGACCGTCGTCCTGCTGGAACGCCTCGCCCGATGAAGCCTCCCGGGAATGCCGCCGGGTAGTTGAACGTTTGAGCATCTGTGAAGAAGATTGGCTTCCTTTCGTTCGGCCACTGGTCGGCGAGCGCGCACTCCGAGACCCGGTCGGCCTCCGACTTCCTGCACCAGTCGATCGACCTCGCGGTCGCGGCGGAGGAGCTGGGCGTCGACGGCGCGTACTTCCGCGTGCACCACTTCGCGCGCCAGGCGGGCAGCCCGTTCCCGCTGCTCGCGGCGATCGGCGCGCGGACGTCGAAGATCGAAATCGGCACCGGCGTGATCGACATGCGCTACGAGAACCCGCTGTACATGGTCGAGGACGCGGGCGCCGCCGACCTCATCTCGCGGGGCAGGCTCCAGCTCGGCGTGAGCCGGGGATCCCCCGAGCAGGTCATCGACGGCTGGCGGTACTTCGGCTACGCCCCCGCGGAGGGCGAGACCGAGGCCGACATGGCCCGCGACCGCGTCGAAGTCTTCCTGAAGCTGCTCGAAGGCGAAGGCTTCGCCCAGCCGAATCCGCGCCCGATGTTCGCCAACCCGCCCGGGCTGCTCCGCCTTGAACCGCACTCCGAAGGCCTGCGCGACCGCATCTGGTGGGGCTCGGGCTCGAACGCGACGGCCGTGTGGGCGGCGAAACTGGGCATGAACCTGCAAAGCTCCACGCTGAAAGACGACGAAACGGGCGAACCGCTGCACGTTCAGCAGCGTAAGCAGATCGAGGCCTACCGCGAAGCGTGGAAGGAAGCGGGCCACGAGCGCGAGCCGAGGGTTTCGGTGAGCCGCAGCATCTTCGCGCTGACCAACGACCTGGACCGCGCGTACTTCGGCCGCGACCGCAACTCGCGCGACCAGATCGGCATGATCGACGAAAACACCCGCGCCATCTTCGGCCGTTCGTACGCGGCCGAGCCGGACGAACTGGTCCGGGAGCTGAAGGAAGACGAGGCGGTGCAGGCCGCGGACACTTTGCTGCTGACTGTGCCGAACCAGTTGGGTGTGGACTACAACGCCCATGTGCTGGAAAGCATCCTGACCCACGTCGCCCCGGAACTGGGCTGGCGCTGACCGCGGACCGAAAGAGGGGACGGCGCGGCTGCCGTCCCCTCTTTCCGCACGTCGCGTCGGCGTTTCGGCCAGCCCGTGCCGAGCCTGTCGGCCGCTCCCGCTAGCATCACTGAGTTTTCAGCGGGGCGGGACAAAGGGGCGGAAAATGGGCACGGGGACATTGAGCGGGCCGGTGCGGCCCTCGCAATCGTCGGGGGAGCGAAGACCGGCGTTCCGGCCGGACATCCAGGCGTTGCGCGCCGTGGCTGTCGGACTGGTCGTGCTGAACCATCTCTGGCCCCTGCGATTGACCGGCGGTTACGTCGGCGTCGACGTCTTCTTCGTCATTTCCGGCTTCCTGATCACCTCGCATCTGGTCCGCGAGGTCGCGAGCACCGGGCGGATCCGGCTCGCGAAGTTCTACGCCCGCCGCGTGCGCCGCCTGCTGCCCGCGGCGTTTCTCGTCCTGGCCTTCATCGTTGTCGCCGCGTACTTCCTGATGCCCTATCCCCGCTGGGAGTCCAACGCACAGGAAGTCATCGCGAGCGCGCTCTACTGGGAAAACTGGCTGCTCGCCGCGCATTCCGTCGACTACTCGCACTTCACCGAGTCGGCGAGCCTGTCCCAGCACTACTGGTCGCTCTCGGTCGAGGAGCAGTTCTACCTGTTCTGGCCGCTGCTTCTCCTGCTGCTGTTCAAGATCCGGGGGCCGTGGGCGCGCATCGCTGGTGTCGCGGTCGTCGGGGCCGTCTCGCTGGGGTTCAGCATCTGGTTCACCGACGCGTCCAAGAACCAGGCGTACTTCGTGACTCCGGTGCGAGTGTGGGAGTTCGCCCTCGGCGCGTTGCTGGCTTTCGGCGGCGCGAAGTACGTTCTGCCGAAGATCGCCGCGAACGTGGCCTCACTGGCCGGTTTCGCCGCGATCGCCGTCGCCGCGATCCTCTTCGACGACCAAACCGCATTCCCTGGCGCGACCGCGTTGCTGCCTGCGGTCGGCACCGCGCTGGTCATCTTCGGCGGCAGCCGCGAGGGACGGCAATGGCACACCCCGCTGTCCTCGTCGCCTCCGGTGCAGTGGCTCGGGAATGTCAGCTATTCGCTGTACCTGTGGCATTGGCCGCTGATCATGCTGGCCCCGTTCGCCTTCCCGGGCGCGCTGGTCGCCGGCACGCTGACCTGGCAGGTCAAGGCCGGCATCGTGGCCGCGTCCCTGGCCGCGGCGTACGCGTCGAAGCGGCTCGTCGAGGACCCGCTCCGGACCTGGCGGCCGTTGAGCCGCACCTCCGGGGTGACCTTCGCCGCCATGGCGGCCGGAATGCTCGTGGTGTGCGCCGCGGCCGGCGGTCTGACCTGGACATACGAACGGCACGTCGACCAAGCGGCCCGTGATCTGACCGCCGAGATGACCGGCCCCTGCCACGGCGCCAGGGCGCTGATGGCGGGCAACGCGTGCGCTGACCCGTTCGGCCCGGCCAGGAGCGTCGAGATGGGCCCGGCCAACCGGTACTACACGCCGCCCGCGGACTGCCCGCCGCCGCTGTCGCAGTACTCGGCGAGCGACGGCACGAAGACGACCACCAAATGCGATTTCAGCCAGGGCGCGGCCAACCCCGCGGTGGTGTGGCTGGTCGGCGACTCGCACGCCCAGCAATGGCAGGGCCCGCTGCTGAGCCTCGCCCGCAAGAACCACTGGCTGATGTACACGAGCTACCTCGGCGGCTGCCCGTTCGCCGGGATCCAAGCCCTGAACTACCACGGCACCGCCCTCGACCGGCGGTGCATGGCCTGGACCAAGCAGATGGCCGGCGAAATCGCGAAAACGCGGCCCACGTACGTGTTCACGTCGTTCTACAGCAGGCACGAGCGAGCCGACGACCACAGTGGACGGTCGCAAGCCGAGCAGTACCAGGACGGGCTGAATTCGTACTGGGCACAGTGGACCGGCGTCGGTGCGACGGTGTTCGTGATGGCCGACCCGCCGCTCAACGGACTCGTCCGCGCCACCGACTGCGTAGTGCTGAATCCGGACGACCCGCAGCAGTGCGCGGTCGCCCGGTCGGTCGCGCAACCGGCGGACCCGCTGACGACCGCGGCCAAGGCGAGCACCGATCCGAAGGTCCGGCTGCTCGACCTGACCGACTACTTCTGCGACCGGCAACGCTGCTACGCGGTGATCGGGAAGGTCAGCGTGTACTACGACGCCGACCATTTGAATCTGGACTACAGCCTGAGCCTCGACCAGGGCATCGCCGCGGCCGCGGGCATCCCGGCTTAGGGGACGGCAAGGAAATCGAATAATTCTCGCGGACCGGCTCGGCATTCTTGTCCGCGCGATACTGGGGAAGGGCGACGCCACCGGGTAAAAAACGCCTTCTTTGCACTTCGCCAATAAAGCGAACTCGGACCACCGCGACATCGTGTCAACACCCTCAAGCCGGTAATGGCACGAAAGAAGGAGAATAGCGTTCGCCCGTGTTCTTTCCCGCGCCGCCGCTTCTAGGCTCGCCGCATGACCATTCCTTCCGAGCCCATCGGCAGCATCCCCCGTTCGCCCGAATTGCTCGGCGCTCTCGCCGCGCGGCGAAGCGGGCAGCTCGGCGACGCGGCTTTCGCCTCCGTTCTCGACCGGGCCGTTCGCGAGACCATCGAGGCGCAAGCGGCGATGGGCGCGACCGTGGTCACCGACGGCGAGCAGCGCAAACCCAGTTTCGTCACCTACCCGATCGCGGGCTCGGCGAACCTTTCCGCGGACGGCGTCGTCATCCCGTTCGCCGACGGGCACCAGCGGCAACTGCCCTGCCTGACTTCCGGGCCGTTCCGCTACCAGGAGCACGCCGAACGCTATTTGCGCGCCGCGCGGGAGTGCACGAACCTTCCGGTGAAACAGGCGGTGATCGCGCCTTCCGCGCTGTCTCTGTTGTATCCGGCATCCGGGATCGACGGCTATTCGCGCGAGAATTTCCTCGACGATCTGGTCGACGGGGCGGAGGCCGATATCCGCGGGTGCCTGGACGCGGGAGCACACGTTGTCCAGCTCGATTTCACCGAAGGACGCTTGTCGCTGAAGCTCGACCCCAGCGGCCAGATCCTGCGCGATTTCGTCGAGCTGAACAACCGGGTCCTGGAGAGGTTCAGCGCATCCGAACGCGCGCGCATCGGCGTCCACACCTGCCCCGGCGGCGACCTCGACTCCACGCACAGCCTCGACGTCGACTACGCGGAACTGCTTCCCGTGCTGTTCCAGCACAACTCCGGCAACTTCTACCTTCAGCTGGCCAGCGAGTCCGATCCGGACCGGGTGCTGCGCGTCGTCGCGGATCAGCTCAGGCCGGGAATCCGCGTGTTCGTCGGGGTGATCGACCCGATCGATCCCCGGGTGGAGACCGCCGAGGAGGTGCGTGACCGCGTTCTGCGCGCGGCACAGTACATCCCGGTGGAGCAGCTGGGAACCTGTGACGACTGCGGGTTTTCCCCGTTCGCCGACGACCAGTCGACGTCGCGCCAGACCGCGTTCGCCAAGATCCGCGCGCGGCTGGAAGGCACTGCGCTCGCGGCGGAGCAGCTCGGGGTCGGTTTTCCCGCGGCCCGTAACAGCCAGGAAGCGCACCAGACCGCCGCTGTCGACTGAGTATTGCGCGGCGTAAGGGAAAGCGGCTGGGCGACGGCTACGCAGGGTGGTGCACCGTGCCTGGATCGTGCCAGTCGCGGGCACGACCGAGGCGGCGGTCGTGACCCGCGGCCTAGGGGCGGTAGTCAGCTCGGCCGATTTCCTTGCCCCGATAGGGAAACACCTTGCCCGGCCGAGTGCTTCCGCTCCGGTTTCGCTGAACCGGATGGTCTTGCGGTCACGCGGAGCACATCGTGCGCTACTGGTTGTAACGTCGGTCGTCGGGCATCCAGCCCGGGCGGCGAAGGGGAGAGATGACGTTTTCGAGGGGTGGCACGGTGGCGCTGCGGACCGCACGCGCGTTCGCGGTTCTCGCCGGACGGTCGCTGCTGCTGGGACCGGCGACGGCGGCGGCGTGGCTGCGCGGCGAACGGTTCGAGCGCGACGTCTGGCTGGCGGACACGGTCGTGGCACTGGGCCCGGCATTCGTGAAGGCCGCCCAGCTGTTGAGCACGCGGGCGGACATCCTGCCCCCGCGCGTGTGTCGCGCGCTTTCCCGGCTGCACGACCAAGTTCGGCCGGTACCGCTGCGCACGATGCCGCCCGCGCTGAGGATCGCGGCAGGCGAGCCGCAATTGGTCGGAGCGGGCAGCATCGCCTGCGTGTACCGGGTGGTGCTCCCGGACGGCCGGACGGTCGCGGCGAAGGTGCGCAGGCCAGGCATCGAACGGTCGCTCACGGCTGATCTCGCGATGCTGCGACGGGCTGCCGGGTTGGCGGCGAGGCTGCCGATTCTGCGCGGCGTGCCGGTCGACGCCGTCGCCGCGCAGCTCGTCGAAAGCATTCGCGCGCAACTGGATTTCGCGAGGGAAGCGGAGCTGCTCGACGGATTCCGGGAGGCGCTCAGCGTCGCGGACGGAGTGACCGTTCCCGGGGTCCGCCATGAACTGTCCACTGAGGACATTCTGGTGATGGACTTCCTGGACGGGCTGGTGCGCCGCCGTCCGGAGGACCTCGGCGATGAGGAACGCGAGAACGCGGTCGTGCGGGCGTTGCGCGCGGTGTACCGGATGCTTTTCCTGGACGGAGTGGTGCACTGCGACCTCCACCCCGGCAACCTCTACTTCCGCGAGGACGGCTCGATCGTCATAGTGGACGCGGGTTTCACCGTCCGGCTCTCGGAGTCCGCGCGGGAGAAGTTCGCCGCCTTCTTCTACTGCATGAGCCAGGGCGACGGCGAGGCCTGCGCCGACATCGTGTTGTCGACCGCGGAGACGCACCCAGGCTCTGACACTGCGGGATTCCGCGCGGAGCTGGCCGCGCTGGTGGAAGAGCACACCGGACGCAACGCGGCCGACTTCGACTTGGTTTCCTTCGCCGCCAAGCTCTTCGACATCCAGCGCCGCCGCGGCCTGCACGCCGATCCGCAGTTCGTGTTTCCGATCCTGTCCCTGCTGGTGCTGGAGGGCACCGTGCGGGAGTTCCATCCCGGCGTCGACTTCCAGCGGGAGGCCCGGCCGCTGCTGGTCACCGCCCTGATGGAACACGTCGTGGCCGCGCCGGGGGAAGCGCGGTGAGCCCCGGGATCCTGGCCAAGGCGCTGCGCCAGGACATGAGCCAGGTCGACTTCGGACTGCGCCGGTTCCGGCTGCGATCCGGTCCGGCTCGCGGCGTCCTGGAATCGGCTGCCCGCGCGTTCCTGACCGGATTGAACGCCTCCATCGAGCCAGCCGGTGAGGTGCTCGGCCAGCAGGTCTCCGCGCTCGAACCGGAGTTGCGCGGGTTCGCGTTCGAGGGCGCGGGAATGGGCTGCGCCCTGCTGGACGTGCTCCTCCCGCTCCGGCGCGCCCGGGTCGCGGCGCTGCTGCATGGACCGGCCGCGGACCACCCGCACCTCGTGCACGTCGGCGTCGGCTGGGCCTACGCCCGGCTGCGGCTGCGCCCCTTCCGAAGCACGGCGACGGACCCGCTGCTGCGCTGGCTGGCCTGGGACGGATACGGCTTCCACCAAGGCTTTTTCCACGCCGACCGGGTCATCGGACGCCATCGTGTCGAACCCGGGCTCGGCCGCGGGCCGCGCCAGATCCGCGACCAGGGGCTGGGCCGGGCGCTGTGGTTCTGCGAGTGCGCCGACCCCGACGGCGTCGCCCTGCGGATCGCGGAGTTCCCGGCCGAGCGGCGAGCAGATCTGTGGAGCGGGATCGGCCTCGCCGCGACCTACGCGGGCGGTGCCGACGCCGCCGAACTCGCCCGGCTCGCCGACCTGTCCGGGCCATTGCGCGCGCACCTCGCACAGGGTTGCGCGTTCGCCTGCGCCGCTCGGCGGGTCAGCGGAATCGTGCCCGCGCACACCGACAAAGCGGCCGAAGTGCTGGCCGGAGCCAGTACCGACGTCGCCGCGGACTGGACCGACCGGGCGCTCGGACAGCTCGCGCCCCATCCGTCCACGCTCGCGCACTACCAGCGCTGGCGCGCGGAAATCCGGTATCTGTGGGAGAGGAAGAGCCGATGAGACCCTTTCTACGCCGGCATCTGGCCCGTGTAGTCGCGTTGTTCGGCTGCGCGGCGGTCTTCGCGTTCACGGTCGTTCCGCAGTCGTCCTCGGCTGAGGAAACCGAGCTGGCGAACCAGTTTTCGTTCGCCGCCGCCCAGGTCAGCCCGGACAACGCGCCCGGCGGACGGCACCTGCGGACCGTCGCTCCGGCCTACGACCGGATCCGGTCGTGGATCTCGTCGGTGGGCGCGGCGACGGCGCTGTTCGCCGCGGACGGCGGTCCGGTCGCGCACGACGTCTGCCTGGTGGATCCCCGCACGGACACGGTCACCGTCGAACCCGCGCCCGGCACCGGCGCGCGATACCAGCCGTTCACGCTGGCCCCGTCCGGGCTGGAGATGCCGTCTTACGCGGCACCGATGGGCTGCCTGCCCGCCGACGTGGACGAGAACGGCCGCCAGGACGTCGTGGTCTACTACTGGGGCCGTTCCCCGGTCATTTTCGAGCGCCTGCCGGGGAATACGCCGTCGGCGGCGGCGTTTCGGCCGCGCGAGCTGGTCAGCCCGTGGCAGGTCTGGAACACCAACGCCGCCACGATCGGCGACTTCGACGGCGACGGGCACACCGATCTCGTGTTCGGCAACTACTTCCCGGACGGCGCGCGCGTGCTCGACCCGACCGCGCACCAGCCCGAACTGACGATGAACGATTCGCTGTCCCACGCCGCGAACGGGGGCACCCTCCGGCTGTTCCGCTCCGCTGGCGCTGGCCGGTTCGCCGAGGCACCCGACGCTTTCCCGCCGGAGACCCGGGCCGGATGGGCGCTCGCGCTCGCCTCCCAGGACATCGGCGGCCGGGGCCTGCCGGATCTCTACGTCGCCAACGATTTCGGCCCCGATCATCTGCTGGTCAACGAGTCCGCTCCAGGCCGGATAGCGTTCCGGACGGCGACCGGGACGCGGCACGCGACGACGCCCAAGTCGAAGGTGCTCGGCAACGACTCGTTCAAGGGCATGGGCGTGGCCTTCGCCGACCTCGACGCGAAGGGCGTCCCGGACATCCTGGTCAGCAACATCACCGAGCCGTACGCGTTGCAGGAGAGCAACTTCGCCTACCAGTCCACTGTGGGCCGCGCCGAAACAGCTGCCCGATTGCGCGACGGCGTGGCACCTTACGACGACCACAGCGAGGACCTCGGCCTGTCCCGCACAGGATGGTCGTGGGACGTCAAAGCCGCCGACTTCGGCAACTCCGGTTCCGAGGAAGTCATGCACGCGACCGGTTTCGTCGCCGGCGAGGTGAACCGGTGGGCGCAACTGCAGGAGACCGCGATGTCGAACGACCTCGTGCTGAGCCATCCCGCGCTGTGGCCGCGGTTCACCGAGGGAACCGACCTGTCCGGACACGACCGCAACACGTTCTTCGCCCGCAACGCGGACGGCCGCTACGTGAACGTCGCGGACCGGGTCGGCGTCGGCACCGACGCGGTCAGCCGCTCGTTCGCGGTCGGCGACGTCGACGGAGACGGACGGCTCGATTTCGTCGTGGCCAACCAGTGGGCACCGTCCACTTTGTACCGGAACACCTCGCCGGCCGGTGCTTTCCTGGGCTTGCGCCTGCGAAAACCTGTCGGTGAAAACGCGTGCCGCGCAGGCGCACCGGGGCCGACGTCACCCGCGATCGGCGCCGAAGCGGAGGTCGCCGCGCCGGGCGGTGGGAAGCGGCTGCAGCAGGTCTACCCGGCCAACGGGCACAACGGCGTCAACGCCCCCGACCTGCACTTCGGCCTGGGCAGCGAACCGCCGTCCGCCGTACCGGTCCGCCTGGCATGGCGGGACGGCTGCGGACATCGTCACGACGGTTCGGTTTCGCTCGCCCCCGGCTGGCACCAGCTGCGGCTCAACCCCGACGGCACCATCGAGGAGGACCGGTGACCAAGTCTCCGAGCGAACGCCGTTCCGCTGCCCTGCGCCGGTTCGGCGCGTCGATCACCGTGCTGACCGTGCTCGGCCACACGGTGCTCGGCTTCGAACAGGCGTATCTCACCCCGGTGGTCGCCGTGTTCGCCGCGCTGACCGCGGAGATCGTGCTGGAGTCGGTGGAGGCCGCGACCGCCGGACGCCGTCCGAGGTACCTCGGCAAGCCGGGTGCGGTGGTCGACTTCCTGCTTCCCGCCTACATCACCGGTATGGCGTGCGCGATGCTCCTGTACGCCAACGACCGGTTCATGCCGACGGTGCTGGCGTCCGTCGTCGGCGTCGCTTCGAAGTACCTCGTCCGGGTGCGGATCGGCGGCAAGAGCAGGCACGTGCTCAACCCGAGCAACGTCGGGATCGTGGCGGTCCTGCTGCTGTTCGGCTGGGTCGGCATCGCGCCGCCGTACGAGTTCACCGAATGGGTCACCGGCTGGTGGGGCGCGGTCGTGCCCGCGCTGCTGCTGATCGCCGGGACCATGCTGAACGCGAAGCTCACCGGCAAGGCGCCGCTGATCCTCGGCTGGGTCGGCGGCTTCCTCGCCCAAGCCGTGCTGCGCGCGCTGTTCACCGACATCTCGCTGGTCAGCGCGGTGCTGCCGATCACCGGGACGGCGTTCGTCCTGTTCACCAACTACATGATCACCGACCCCGGCACGACGCCGTCCTCCCGGCGGAACCAGGTCTGCTTCGGGCTCGCCACGGCCGCGGTCTACGGCGTGCTCGTGCAATTCCACGTCGTGTTCGGCCTGTTCTTCGCGCTGACCATCACCTGCGCGCTGCGGGCCGTGGTGCTCGCGGTCGCCCCCCGGAAGAGTCCTCAGTGGACCGTCCTGGTCCCGGCGCAGCGCACCGCCGCCGAGCCGGTGCCGGCCCGGGAGCCCGCATGACCCGCCGCGAATCCGGCGAGCCGATCGCGATCGTCGGGATGGCCTGCCGTTACCCGGACGCGGACGACCCCGCGCAGCTGTGGGAAACCGTGGTCCACCAACGCCGTGCGTTCCGGCAGCTGCCGCCAGGGCGGCTGGACCTCGCGGACTACTGGAGTGCCGACGCGAGCGTCCCGGACCGGACGTACAGCACCCAGGCCGCGGTGCTGGCCGACTGGGAGTTCGACCGGGAAGCGTTCCGGATCCCCGGCTCGACCTTCCGCGCCGCCGACCCCGCGCACTGGCTGGCGCTGGAAACCGCGGACCGCGCGCTGGCCGACGCAGGCCATCCTGCCGGCATCGGTCTGGAGGCCGACCGGGTAGCCGTCGTCGTCGGCAACAGCTTGACCGGCGAAGTGACCCGCGCCCGGGCGCTGCGGCTGCGCTGGCCCTACGTCCGCGACGTCCTGCGCGCGACGCTCAACGACGTGGACCTCGCGGCGGTCGAAAAGCGTTACCTGGCAGCGTTTCCCGAGGTCGGGGACGAGACGCTGGCCGGGAGTCTCGCCAACACGATCGCGGGCCGCATCTGCAATCACTTCGGCTTCCACGGCGGCGGGTACACAGTGGACGGCGCGTGTGCTTCGTCGATGCTCGCCGTGATCACCGCCTGCCGCGCCCTGCGAGACGGTGGAGCCGACTTCGCGCTGGCCGGGGGAGTGGACCTGTCGCTCGACCCGTTCGAACTGGTCGGATTCGCCAAGACCGGCGCGCTCGCCGCCGAGGAGATGCGGATCTACGACGAGCGTTCGGCGGGATTCTGGCCAGGCGAGGGCTGCGGGATGCTCGCGCTCGCCCGCGCCGAAGACGCCCGCGCGGCGGGGTTGCCGGTGTACGCGGAAATCCTCGGCTGGGGCGTCTCCTCGGACGGCCGCGGCGGCATCACCCGGCCCGAGGCGGACGGCCAGCTGCTCGCGCTGCGCCGGGCAGGCGAGATGGCCGGGATCGAGCACGCGGAGATCGGCCTGTACGAGGGACACGGCACCGGGACAGCGGTCGGCGATGTCGTGGAGCTGACCGCGTTGAACCGAGCGCGCTCCGAGGCCGCTTCGGCCGCCGCGCTCGGCTCGGTCAAGGCGAACATCGGGCACACGAAGGCGGCGGCCGGAGTCGCCGGGGTGGTCAAGGCCGCGCTGAGCGTGTCGTCCGGGCTTCTGCCGCCGACCACCGGCTGCGCGTCGCCGCATCCGGCTCTCGGGGAGACCCTGCGGGTGCTGCGTGCTCCGGAACCCTGGCCGGACGGTCGCCGGTTCGCCGGGGTGAGCGCGATGGGCTTCGGCGGCATCAACACCCACGTCGTGCTGGGCGCCCCAGTGCGGCCCCGATCGGTCCGGTCGCCGGTGACAGCCCGGTCGACGCCGGAGTACGACGTCATCGCCGTCAGCGGGCCGGACCTTGCTCGCGTCGCCGCTGAACTGGCCCGGATCGCCGAGGCAGCGCCACGTCTGTCGCGAGCTGAGCTGCATGACCTCGCCTGCGAGTACGGACGCCGGACCCCATCCGGGCCGGTCCGGGCCGCGCTTGTCGCCCGAACCCCGGCCGAACTCGCTTCCCTCGCCACCCGCGCAGCGGCTGAGATGCCTTCGTTGACAAGCGGACAGCTCTCGACCTCACCGGGCTTCTGGCTCGGAAACGCCGTCCCGGGCCGGGTCGCGCTGCTGTTCCCCGGGCAGGGCGCGAGCGGCGCGGAACCGGCCGACACCGCTCTGGCCCAGCCCGCGGTCTACCGCGCGTCCCGGACAGCGCTGTCGCGGCTCGAGGAACTGGGCGTGACCGCCACCGTCGCGATCGGGCACAGCCTCGGCGAACTTGCCGCGCTCGTGTGGGCGGGCTGTCTGTCCGCGGAGGACGGCGAACGACTGGCCGTCGAACGCGGGCGGATCATGGGCGCATACGGCACGTCCGGCACCGGGATGCTCGCTGTCGCGACAAGCGAGGCCGAAGCGCTCTGCGCAGGTACGGACGTCGTGCTCGCCGCTGATAACTCCGTCGAGTCGCAGGTGCTTTCCGGCCCGGTGACCGAACTCCGGGTGGTGGCGCGCGAGGCCGAGCGGCGCGGCTTCCGCGTCACCTGGCTTCCGGTGTCACACGGTTTCCACAGCCCCGCCATGGCCGCCTGCGCCGCTCCGTGGCGCGAATTCCTCGGCAGCATCGATCTTTCTCCAGTTCGGCGCGCTGTGATGTCCACTGTGTACGGTCGGCACCTCACCGAGGACGACGACCTCGTCGAACTGCTCGTCGCCCAGCTCTGCGCGCCAGTGCAGTTCCGGACCGCGGTGCAGGCCGTCGACGCGGACTTGTTCTGCGAAGCGGGTTCCGGCCGTGCTCTGAGCACCCTGGCCGGTCAGCCGATCCCGACAGTCAGCCTGGACATCGGCGAATCCGGCGACCGCGCAGCCGCCGATTCCGCCGCCGCGCTGTTCGCCGCCGGTGCCGCGGCGAACCTCGTCCCCTGGTTCGCCGGACGGGCCGCGCGCGCCATCGACCTCGACCGCGAACCGGAGTTCCTGACGAACCCGTGTTCGGTGGCACCGTCGGAGATCCCCGCCCCGCGGGAGGCCATGGACGCCGCTCCGGCCCGCGACACCGCCGCGACGGTCACCGGCCTGCTCGCCGAGGCCACCGAACTCGACGCGGCACTGATCGGCTCCGACGCCCGCCTGCTCGCCGATCTCAACCTGAGTTCGCTGCGGGCGACCCAGCTCGTCGTCGAGGCGGCCTCGGCGCTCGGCCGGACGCTGCCGTCGGTGTCGATGGCGTTCGCCGACAGTTCGGTCGGCGAGGTGATCGCGGAAATCGAACGCCTCCCGGAGACCGCGGAACCCGGCCTGGAGGCACCGGGCGTGCGGCCGTGGCTCGCCTGTTTCACCGAGACACTGGTCCCGGCTCAGCCGGATCCTTGGCGGCCGACGGAAACCGTGCACCTGGCCGATCCCGAAGACGTCGAGGCACTGCTCGAAGCCGGGCAGAAAGCGTTGCACCACAAAGCACTCGTAGTGGTGACGCACGGCTGCGCGATCACCGGCTTCTTCCGCTCGCTGCACCGCGAACATCCCGACCTCGGCATCACCCTCGCCCAGATCCCCGCGCACGCCACAGACTTCTCCGCGCTCCATGCCGAACCCGGCCGATTCCGCGAACTGGTCCTGGGCGAGGACGGCGCCTGGTACGAACCCCGCGAGCAGCTTGTAGCCGCGGTGCCAGCTGAAACCCCACTCGGCGATCAAGACGTGCTCCTGGTCAGCGGCGGCGGCAAAGGCATCGGCTACGAATGCGCGCACGCACTGGCCAGCGCGACCGGCCTTGCCCTCGCCGTCCTCGGCCGCTCCCATCCGGAGACCGACGAACTCCTGCAGTCCAATCTGGACCGGCTCCGGGCGGACGGCATCCGCGTCGCCTACGAGGCCGCAGACGTCGGCGACCCCGATGCTGTCGCGCTCGCCGTCGAAAAGCTCACTGCCGAGACCGGGCCGGTGACCGCACTGCTGCACGCGAGCGGCATCAACGAACCGGCCCGGTTCGCCGACCTGACACCCGACCGGATCCGCGCGCACCTGCGCCCGAAGGTCACCGGGCTGCGCGCGTTGCTCGCGGCCGTCCCGCCTGAATCGCTGAAACTGCTGGTCACGTTCGGGTCAGTGATCGGGTCGGCCGGGATGGCGGGGGAGTGCCACTACGCGCTGGCCAACGGCCTCCTGCGCGCCGAAGCCCGGCGGCTCGCGCGAGAACTGCCGGACTGCCGGGTGCTCGACATCGCCTGGTCCGCGTGGTCAGGCGCCGGTATGGCCGAACGCATGGGCGCGGCGCAGGCTCTCGCCCGCTCCGGAGCTACACCGATCGCGGTCGAAGAGGGTACGGAGCTGTTCTTGCGCTTGTTGCGCACGCCGTCGACGTCCGCCGACGTGTCGGTGCACGGACGCTTCGGCGAGGAACTCCCGGCGGGAACGAGCCGGTTCCTGCAGCGGATCCGGGCAGGCCATCCCGGGGTCGAACTCGTCGCCGACTCGACGCTTTCCCTGCGCACAGACCCGTGGCTCGACGGCCATCGCGTCGACGGGGCGACCCTGCTGCCCGCCGTCGTCGGGCTGGAAGCCATGGCGCAGGCCGCTTCGACAGTCGCGGGCCGGGCCCTGACAACCGCCTGCGACGTCAGGTTCGACCGGCCGGTCGTCATCCCGGACACCGGCGAGCACGTTGTCCGGGTGTGCGCGTTGCGGGAGGGCGACGCCGTCACCGCCGTGCTGCGCTGCGCCGAATCAGGCTTCTTAACCGACCACTTCAGCGCCACTTTCCCTTTGTCCCCCTCGGAAAACGCAGCTGCGCCGCCGGAAGTTCCCGATCGCGGCCGGATCGAACCGACCGACATCTACGACCCGCTGCTGTTCCACACTGGACAGTTCCGCCGGGTCGCCGCGGTCGCGGTCCCAGACCCGTGGTCCTGCCGGGCCACGATCACCCCGAACGATGCCCCTTGGTACACCTCGGTGCTCGGCGACCCAGCCGCCCACGACGCCACCGTGCACGTCCTGCAGTCCTGCGTGCCCACACGTCGGCTCCTGCCCGTCGCCTGCGACCGCGTCGACTTCAACCCGCGCGCGAGTGGTCGATGGGAACTCCGCGGCACCGAACAACACGCCGCCGACGGCCGCTACACCTGGAACGTCCTGGCCACCGACGCGGAAGGCCGGCCCGCCGTCCGATGGACCGGCCTGCGCCTGGCCGACACCGGACCCCTGCCCGCCGACTGGCCGCCGGCTTTGCTGTCCGTGGCGCTCACCCGAACGGCCGTCGCACTCGGACTCGATCCGTCCGTGCGAGTGTCGATCGGCGAACCGTTCGCTGTGGAGGCCGACAGCTCCTGCCCGGTCGCTTGCGCCTGGGAATTCGTCGAACCGCACGAGCCGCCAGACCCCGGACTGCTCCGGATCATTTCGGGCCCCTGCGACGAGTCGTCCGAACTTCTCGCCGCACGAGCCTCGACGGTCGCCCGATGCCTGACCCAGGTGAGCGCAAACCCCTCGGAGGCAAGGCTTTCCGGAGCATACGACGGTGGATGGCTAGTCCTCACCGCCGGGAGCGCGCGCATCGCCTCCGCCGTGTTCACTGTGGACGGATACCGGTTGCCCGTCGCGATCGCCCTGCTCACGGTCGGCGGTGCCGCATGACCCCTGCTTACCGGTACCGCCATCCCGTGACCCTGGAGGAGACCAACCTGGTCGGCAACGTCTACTTCGCGCATTACGTTCGCTGGCAAGGACATTGCCGGGAACGTTTCCTCGCCGAGCACGCTCCGGACGTTCTCGCCTCGCTCACCGACGGGTTCGCCGTGGTCACCACCGGCTGCGGCTGCGAATACTTCGGCGAACTGACCGCCGGGGATATCGTCGAACTGCGCATGACCCTGACTGAGCTCGACGGTCACCGCGTCGCGATGGCGTTCGACTACTACCGGACCGAGGTCGCGGTGCCGCAACTCGTCGCCCGCGGACATCAGTCGGTCGCCTGCATGACCCGCGGCCCCGCCGGACTCGAGCCGGTGCCGGTCCCCGAGCAACTCCGGACGGCCCTCACGCCGTACTTGAAAATCCAGTAGTACGCTGGGGTGGTGACGACCACCGCAAGAGGGGAGCGGCAGTACCGCCAGTACTGCGGGCTCGCCGCCGCTCTCGACACCGTCGGCGAACGCTGGACGCTGCTCATCGTGCGCGAGCTGCTGCTCGGCCCGCGCCGCTACACCGAGTTGCTCGCGGACCTGCCCGGCATCGGCACCAACCTCCTGGCGGATCGCCTCAAGAAGCTGAGCGCCGCCGGAGTCGTCGAGCGCTCCGAAACCGGTGCGGGACACGCGTACCGGCTCGGCCCGCTGGGCGAACAGCTGCGGGAACCGGTGCTGGCGCTGTCGAAGTGGGGCATCGGACTGCTGGGCGAACCCGGTGCCGACATGGTCACGCGGCCGCACTGGGCGCTGCTGGCCGTCCAGTCAATGGCAGACGCGAGCCGGTTGCCCGAGGCGGCGGAGACGTACGAATTCCGGGTGGACGAGGAGACCTTCCATCTGAGGATCGACCACGGCACACTGACCACGGCCCGCGGACCCGCCGATTCGCCGGTGCTGAGCATCCGCACCGACGCGACGACATTCGTCCGTATCGGCGCCGGTGCGCTCGGCCCGTTCGAGGCGCTGGCCACGGGGAAGCTGACGTTTTCCGGAGACGCGGAAGCAGTGGTCCGATGCTCGACGGTGCTGGGATTGATGGAACGGCCCGGTCCTGCGGCAGGCGAGTGAGGGTGGCTGGGCGGGACTCGCCAACGGGGGTTTCGGTCTCGCCGGTCATCCGAGCCTTGTGGCGCGGGGGCCCGACGGCTGGCCCCTGATGAAGCGGGCGGTCGGGTGGCAGGCGGGCCGTTCTGCGAACGTGGTGGCGGTGAGTTCGGCTTGAGTTTCGTGGTGTGGAGTTCGGCGGTGCTAGGGCCTGATGAAGCGGCGGGTCGGGTGGCAGGCGGGCTGCTCTGCGAACGTGGTGGCGGTGAGTTCGGCTTGAGTTTCGTGGTGTGGAGTTCGGCGGTGCTAGGGCCTGATGAAGCGGTCCGGTCCGGATGCGGGCGGGGCCGAGGCGGACCGCTCTGCGAACGTGGAAGCCAGGAGTTCAGTCCCGCCGATCATTCGAGGCGCGTGGCGTGGTGCTCGGCGGCGCTGGTCCGAAGCCGCGGCCATCCTCGTCTGCGCGCGGGCGACTCTGTGCTCTCGAGGCCGGGAAGCTCGCCGACGGCACCACGCCGAAGAAGTGACCCGGCCCCCCGCGCACGAGTGGGACCGGGCCGCTCAGCGAGGCCGGAGCTCAGAGTCCGCCCACCTTCACCGGGAATTTCTGGATCGTCGCGATCGTCGTGTCCGGGTCGTCGGGCAGCACCAAGTCCACCGGGTTCTGCAATTGGTAGAGGTCGCCCCGGGGCGGGAACTGGGTCAGCTTCCCGACCAGCATCGCCGGGTCCTTCGTGGTCAGCACCAGCGGCTCGTAGGCCTTCCTGGACTGGATGCCCGCCCGGCGCAGCAGGTCTTCGGGCTGGTCGATCGTCATGGTGAAGCTCAGCACCATGATCTGCTCGTAGCGCGGCGGGAACCGCTGGGTCAGCTTGAGCAGGCTCTTGGCATCGACGTCGACGTCGTTCTGCTCGATCGTGATCGTGCCGCCGCCCTGGTCCGCACCGGCGGCGCCGGGCAGTTCGGCCGACACCCGGTGCCCGACGACCCGCAGCCGCACCGAGTTGACCGGGTCGTCCGGGTTCACGTCCACCCGGACCTTGATCCCGCCCCGGAAATCGACGCTGACCAGCGACGTCCTGATCTGCAGCGGGGTGTTGATCGCCAGGCAGCTGCACGGGATCTCCGCCCCGATCGGCGGCAGCCCGGTCTGCTGCGGGAAGGCCTGGGCCTGCTGTCCGCCCAGCAGGCCGCCGGCCGCGACCCCGCCCACCCCCAGCGCGGCCGCGGCGGCGGCCCCTTTCAAGAAGTCCCGGCGGTCCTTGCCGGAACCGGGCTCCTCGGGTTTCTCGTCGTTCGGAGCAGGCATCCTCTACCTCCGCAGGTGCGTGTCGAAGACTCTGGCTCGCTTGAATTTAAGGTAGTGGAAGCCGGGGCGGCCAGAGACCGGAGGAAGATCGACCTGGTCGTGTCCGCCGTCGATGACCCACGGCGACCGCGCCGGGGGGACCGGGTCAGCCGGACAGGCGACACCGGTCGTCAGATCGGGTGTCGCCCGCCAGAACCGGGAGACGGCATCGCGGGGCCGTCGGCGCAGTGTCGGCGAAAAACGCTGTCATCAGGGCAACTTCGGCTCGCAAGACGGTGTCGCAGCTGTCCATAAAGGACTCTCGAGGTGAGCGCGGCGCCGAATTCACCCTCCATATTCAGGCACCCGCGAGCAACTCCTGAGAACCGCGCCAGTATCGACGACCGGCAACCCGTGCGCGGCGGCGAAGGCAGCGGCTTCGTCCGGCGTGGCCATTTCCCTCGGATCCGAAGGGCTGACCAGCGCGGCGAACACCGCCGCCGCTGGCATGCCAGCCCGAAGGCACAGTTCGACGGCCGCTTCGGGGATCGCGAGCCTGCCGAGGATCCCTCGCGGGTGCGTGGCGTAGGGCAGCACGTGGCCGGGCCGGTGGAGGTCCGCAGGCCGGGTGGCGCGTGCGGCGAGGCGACGGATCGTCTCCGCCCGGTCCGCGGCCGAGATTCCGGTGGTGACGCCGGTCGCGGCGTCGACCGCGACGCACCAGCCGGGACTTCGGCGGAAACTCGGCCGCATGGGCGGAAGTTCGAGCGCGTCGCACCGGTCGCCGGGCAGTGCGACGCCCAGCAGTCCGGACGAGTGCCGGATGACGAACGCCAGGGCGCTCGTGGACGCTTCGGTCGCAGGAAGGACGAGGGCGGCGTCGTCGGCGGAGGAGAGCACGAGCGGCCGTCCGGGCGCGAGCAAGGCGTCGAGCGGGAGTACCTCGAGGGAAGTAGTCATGCGACGGTCCGGATCTCCGCGGTCGCGAACCGTGCGACCTGCTCGGCGACGGTGGCGAGTTGTGCGGCGAGTTTCCGGTCGGCAACACGGCCGTCGGCGGAGAATGGCTGGCCGGTCGAGTCGACCACGACGCCGAGCGGGGTCGGCCAGCCGCGCAGAGCGTGGACGGTCGAGCGCAGCGACGTCAGCGTCGTCACCCCGGCCTGCGGCCCGTACGCGCTGACGATGCAGCCGACGGCGCGTCCGTGCAGGTAAGGGCGGTCGTCGCCGGCGAGGTCCTGGAGGTAGTCCAGCGCGTTCTTGAGCAGGCCGGACAAACCGCCGTGGTAGCCGGGCGTCGAGATCAGGACGCCGTCGGCGCGGCGGATCGCGTCGAGGAACGCGGTCGCGGACGGGGAACGATGCGCGAGATCCGGTTCGTACATGGCGAATCCGAGGTCTCGGGCGGTGAACAGTTCGGTGCGGGCCCCGTGCGCCCGCACGTCTTCGAGGACCGCGCGAAGGGCTCGTTCGGAGGAGGAATCGGGGCGGACTGTGCCGCCGATGCCCACGATCAGGGGGTTGTGCATGGTGGACCGGCTTCCTGCGGCGAAGGGACGGGGTCAGCGCGTCCGGGCGGAATCGGGGAAGTCGAACCGCGCGACTTCCGTGAGCTGGTCGCCCAGGGTGCCGACGAGCGACTTGAACCCGCGCGCGCCTGCCTCGGCGCTGGCAAGCGTCGGGTCCCCGAGGTAGCCCTCGGTGCCGAAATCGTTGGCCAGCCAGCCGAAACTGACGCTTCCGCCGAAGCGGGCGTGGACGTTGTCGGCCATCTGCGCGGGGATCCGCCGTTCCGCGGAGCCGAGGTCGACCAGGTCGGGGCGCAGGTGCAGCATCAGGGACGTTTCCGCGGCCCCGCCGTGGATCCCGAGCCCGTTTTCGCTCGCGGCCCAGGCCGGATCGTGCGACTCGGGGAGGAAAACGTTGACGGCGAAGGTGAGCAGGCCGTAGGCGAGGCGCAGATCGCGCAGTGCGGTCTGGATTTCGGACACGTTCCCGCCGTGCCCGTTCACGAGGGCGAGCCTGCGGATGCCGGCGGCGGCGACCGAGCGTCCGATGTCGTCGAGGGTTGCCGCGAAGGTCGCGGTGGACAGGGAAAGGGTTCCTGCCGCCCAGGTGTGTTCGACGGAGCGGCCGTAGCTGATCGTCGGCAGCAGCCACAGGTCGAGGTCTTCGCCGTGCGTGGCAACGACTTCCTTCGACACGGCCTCGGCGACGAGTGCGTCGGTGGCCAAGGGAAGGTGCGGGCCGTGCTGTTCGATGGCACCGACGGGCAGCACTGCGACCGAGGACGGCCCGCAGGCGGCCTCGACTTGGGACGCCCTCAGCTCGGCGAAAAACCGGGAAGCCATCAGGGATTCTCCTTCCAACGCGTTCAGGAGCCGAGGTAGGCGACGGCCCGGATTTCCACGCGCATCTCGGGCGTGGCCAGCGGGGGATAGATCAGCAGCGACGCGTACGACCGCTCGGACAGCAGCCTCGGCGCGTGCTCGGCGAGCCAGGCGTCGCGTACCCGCATGTACTCCGCGCGGTCGGCGGGATCGGCGAGGAACTGGTCGAACTGCACGATGTCCTCGAACTCCGCGCCCGCGTCGGCGAGCAGCCGGTGGACTCGGTTGAGCGTGACCAGGGTCTGCGCGGCGACGCCGTGGGCGGGCTGGCCGTGTTCGTCGGTCACGCCGTCGATTCCGCTGAGGAAGACGAAGCCGCCCGCCGCGGCTCCTCTTCCCCACGGCTGGACCGTCGTGCCGTACTTCAGCGGGCCAAGCGCTTGTTTCGTCACTCGTCGGCCTTTCGGTAGCGTCGGATGAGGTAGTAGGCCAGGGCGGCCGCCGCGCCCGCGATCCACGGGGTGAGGTCGCCGAACTGCGGGAAGCGGGCGGCGAACGCGCCGGTGTACAGGCTCTGGTCCATGAACGGCACGGAGACCGCGATGGCGAGCACGAACGCCGCGAGGCCCGGGCGGAACCGCCGGGTGTGGTCGAAATACCGGTGAGGGTCGATCTCCTGGCGGCCGAAGACCAGCGTGTCCACGACGACGATCCCTAGCCAGGGGCCGATCCAGTAGCCCATCAGGAACAGGAAATTCTGGAAGGTGCCGAATACGGATCCGGCGTTGTGCCCGGCGACGAAACCGACTGCGGTTCCCAGCACGCCGATGATGACCGCGGAGACCCAGCGGCGCACCCTGGCGCCGACCATCAGCAGGCTCAGCGAGGCGCTGTAGATGTCCAGGACGCTGCCGGAGATCGAGGCCGCCAGCAGCGCGACCAGGATCACAGCGGCCAGACCGGACGGGATCAGCTTTGCCACCAGGTCAGTCGGACTGTCCACAGTGATCACAGTGCCGATCGCGGCTCCGACGACCGCCATCCACAGCCCGGCCAGCGAGGCGCCGGAGAACGCCGCGACCAGTACGCGACGCCGGGACGTGTCGCGCGGCAGGTAGCGCGTGTAGTCGGAACCGCCGATGCACCAGCCGGACGTCCTGGTCGAAGCGAGCGCGACGGTGGTCAGCATGCCCCCGGCGACCCCGCCCGCGCCTCGGTGCAGGACGTCGCCGGATGCGGCGAGGTTGCCTTTCGCCAGGCCGTACCAGGTGAGGATCAGGAACAGCACGGACGCGACGATCGCGAGGAAACGTTCGGCCTGGTGGACCAGATCGTGCCCGACGATCGCGATGACGATCTGCACGGCCGCCACCGCGACGAGCGAAACCAGGAACGGCAGCCCGAAGAGTTCGCGGACTATATAGGCGCCGAGTACGGTGTTCACCGCGAAGTAGCCGAGGCCGGTCAGGCACAGGAGCAGGACCGGCAGGAAATTGCCGTAGTAGCCGAACGGGATGCGCGACTGGATCATCTGCGGCACCCCGGCGCGCGGGCCCATCGAGGCGGCGAAGCCCAGCAGGACGCTGCCGATCAGGATGCCGATGGCCAGCGAGAGGACGGCTTCGCCGAACCCCAGGCCGAGGAACGCGGTGGGAATGGCGCCGACCGCGAGCGCCGAGTACTGCAGATTCCCGGCGAACCACAGGGAAAACGCGGAGCGCGGCGAACCGTGGCGCTGGTCGTCGGGAATCCTTTCGATGCCGTGGTGCTCGACGGATACGGCGGGTGCGCGGACTGCGTGGGCGTCTTTGACCATCTGTCCTCCAGCGGAAGAACCCCCTGCGGCGGATTCACCGTCCATGTTGATATAGGTAACACGGCTGCCACAGCCTGCGCTGAGCCTTCCTTGGATGTCAAGAGCCTGTTTGGGCTTGACACTCCCCAGGTCGAGCCGCACAGTGTTGATATTAGTTACATTTTGCGTCTGCTCACAGCCCGGCCGAGCCGGGAGGGATGGAGGCCCAGTGCGGCACGGAGTGTTCTTCTTCGGCTCGGTCGAGATGCCGGACGTGCTCGCCGGAAACCCGGTGCCCGCCGCGCGGCGCCGCGCCACCCGCGAGCAGGTGTGGCACGCGCACGAGCGGCTGGTCGGGATGGGTGTGCTGGCCGAGGAACTGGGATACGACAGTTATTGGCTGGCGGAGCACCATTTCCAGCACGAGGGCTACGAGGTCGTGCCGAACGCGATGATGCTCGAGTCGCATCTGGCGGCGCGGACCTCGCGGATCCAGCTGGGGTCGATGTTCAGCATCGTGCCGCAGTGGAATCCGCTGCGGCTGGCCGAGGACTTCAGCAGCCTGCTCAACCTCTCCGGCGGACGCGCGGTGCTCGGCGTCGGCCGGGGCACGGTGTCTCGCGAACTGCGCAGCCTCACCGCGCATCAGGCGGACATCGGCGTGATGTCGTCCAGCGAGGAACGCAAGGTCATCGACGCGCACAACCGCGAGGTTTTCGCCGAGTACATGGACATCGTCCGCACGGCGTTGAGCCAGGAAACCTTCTCGTACAACGGAAAGTTCTTCGAGCTTCCGCCGCCGGACAACCGCGACCCCGACCACGAGGCCGACACGCTGACCCTGGTGCCGGGTCCGCTGCACCCGGTCGAGATCTGGCAGGCGGTCACCAGCCCGCCGACCCTGGACTACGCCGCCGAGGTCGGTCACGGATGCGTGTGGTGGAACCAATATCACGGGTACATCCGCGACCAGTGGGAGCGCTACGGCGAGCTGTACGAGCAGCGCCACGGCGTCCGGCTCGCTCCGGGACAGAACCGCATTCTGGTACTGCCCATGCATATCGCCGACACGCACGAAGAGGCTTGGCGCGTCGGGCGGATCGGGCACGACGAGTTCTGGAACCTGCTCGCGCCGTTCGGCTGGAGCAGCGGGTATCAAGGCGACGACGGCAACCGGGCTCCGGCTGGTTTGGTGCCGACGCTGGAGCAGTCCACGAAACAGAAGTGCTGGGCGGTCGGCACGCCGGAGGAGGTGGCCGAGATCGTGCAGCACCACAAGGACGCGCTCGGGCTTGAGCATCTGGTGGTGTTCCCGCATTTCCCCGGGCACACCTACGACATGGCCGCCGAGCAGATGCGGCGCTACACCGAACAGGTCGTGCCGCTGCTGCGCTGACCCGCTCCCGGACCGCGCGGCTCTCCCGGGGCCGCGCGGCCGGTCATTCCCCGGTGTTGATCAGCAGGACCCGGACCGGTTCGTCGCCCAGCCGGCGCCAGCGATGCGGCCGCGACCCCGGGTAGGTGGCGACATCGGCCTCGCCCAGCTGCTCGCGGCGCCCGTCGGCGAAGTCCAGCTCGATCCGCCCGGTGACGACGTACAGCATCTCCTGCCCGACGTGCTCGAAATACTCGCCGAACTCCGCCGGGCCGCCGGTGTATTCGATGGGCTGCACCGGAAAACCCGCCCGGGACAATGCCCGCGCCGTGGAACCGGTCGGGATTTCGGCCCCCGGCATGACCATTCCCTCGTCGGCCCGCAGCAATCCGACGCCCTGCTCCGCGGGCCCGGCGAGAAGGGCCGACACGGTGGTGTCCAGCGCGACCGCGATCCGCTGCAGAGTGCTGACGCTCGCGGCGGCCAGCCCGCGCTCGAACTGGCTGAGAAAAGCGTGCGACAGGCGGGAAACCTCGCCGACTTGCTTGAGCGTCAGCCCGCGGCCGCGCCGCAGTTCGCGCACCCGCGCCCCGAGCACCTTCGCCGGATCCGGCGCAGGTGCGGAATCGGGGGAGGGAGGGGTTCGCATTGGGTTGACTATACCGGAGCCGGGGTGTTCCGAAGTGGACTGTGCGGGGAAACGCCGTAATGGGAAAGGGAATTGACGGGAAGACGCGGCAGCCGCGGGGGTCTCCGGTGCCGCAAGCTCACCAGCAGGCCCCAGGGTAGGTGCGTCCGCCTCGGTAGACGCGTTCGAAAGCCTTGATCGAGCTGCAGAAGCCGTCGAGGACCTCTGCGTTGACGGCGTCCTCGACGGCCGCGCCATCCTGCAGCGCGGTCCAGACGCCCGGTGCTAGCTGCACTGCTCGGTTGGTGCCTTGCATTTGGAACCAATTGCGCACCTGACCGGGCAAGGACGAGACCTTCACGTCCTTCGGATAGCCAGCCGGCAGCGGTGCCTGCGGGACGCTCGTTGCCGGTGCTTCCGCGGCAGTGGGGAAACCCGTCGGGTCAGACGGCGGCGCGCTGGCGGGCGGCGTAGCGCTGGCAGGTGCGGCTGACGAGGACGGCGTGCCCGGCGAACTCGCTGATGGGGTGCCGGAGGTGGTGCACGCGGCGCAGGCAATAGCGCAGAGCGCGACGAGGAGCGTGGGCTTGCCGGGTCGTTCCAGGTGCGTCATCGCGATTGAACCTCCTCGGCCGTCAGGGACTCGGATCGGTCCTCCGCTGAGCGCCTGACCAGTCCGAGTGGTGCCCTTCGGGTCGGCGGCGGCCAGCGGACCGTTACTCGGCCGGACCGGCTCGCCGCCGAAAAGTGATCCCGGAAGGCCAAGGCGGGCTGGTTGACACACTTAGTACACTAAGTTGCATGACCGGTCGACCAAGCCGTGCGCCGCTCTATCGCACGATTCAGAGCGAGATCCAGCGCGACATCCTCAGCGGCAGGCTCAAGCCGGGGGACTGGCTCCCGTCGGAGAGTCAGCTCCGGGCGCAGTACGGCGTGTCCCAGACGTCCGTCCGGCGCGCCTTTCAGGAGTTGCAGCGGCTCGGGCTGGTGGAGCGGTTTCACGGGCGGGGCAGCATTGTCGCGTCCAACGAGATCCGCGCGATGAGCCCGATGCTCGGTCTTGGCCGCGAGCTGCGGCAGCGCGGCTTCGCGATCCGGCCCGAGCTGCTCAGCAATGCCGAGGAACCGGCGGACGAAGCGGTCGCCAAGGCGCTCGACCTCGAACCCGGCGACACCGTGAGCCACATCGAGCGGCGTTACTGGATCGGCGACGATCCGTTCGTCTTCCTCGACCACTATCTGGTGCAGCAGCCCGGAATCGACTTCGGCGAGTTCACCGGGGATTCGCTGTACGCCTTCCTCTCCGGCCGCGACGCGCAGCCCACGCACGCGCGGGAGCGGGTCAGCGCGGTCAATCTCTCCGCGGCGGAGGCGGAGCGGCTCCAGGTCGAGCCGGGCGTCGCGGCGATGCTGCGCGAGCGCACGTCGTTCGGCGCGGATCAGCGGCCGCTGGAGTTCACTCGCTACATCCTGCGCGGCGATCGCTACCACCTCGACATCGACCTCCGAAGCGAGCGATGAGCGCCCGGCCGCGGCTCGTCGTCGTGGGGGACGCGAGCATCGACTACTTCGTCCAGGTCCCGCACATCGCGGGCAACGACAACAAAGCCATCGGCTCCCTGTCCGGCGTCTACGGCGGCGGGATGAGCGCCAACCTCGCCGCCGCGGCCGCGCAGCACGGGATCGCGGTCGACTTGATCACGAAGACCGGAGCGGGACCGGACACCGACGAAGCGCTGGCCGAACTGCGCAGGCTCGGGGTCTCGCTCGAGCATTCCCTGCGCGACCTCGCGCATCCGACCTGGATGTGTTTCGTCCAGCTCGACGCGAGCGGTGAAAAAGCGCTGACCGGCGCCGACACCGGGATCAAGATTCCGGCGATCGAGGAGATCGACGCGTCGGTCCTGGCGGGTGCGGACATGGTCGCGCCGCTGGCCGACGATCTCGAGTGGGCGGCGGCCGTCGCCGAACTAGCACGGGGAGCGCGGGTAGCCGTCGACCTCGAACCGGACGCGTTCGAGCCGGATCAGCCGGAGTTCGCGCGGTTGCTCGGGCTCAGCGACATCGTCTTCCTCAACGCCGCCTCGGCGACCAAACTCGCTGCCACGCCGCGGGACGCCGCTCAACGGCTGATCGAGCTCGGCGCGGAGCTCGTGGTCATCAGCGAAGGAGCGCGCGGAGCGTCCACTGTGGACAAGAACGGCGTCGTCCATCGCGCGCGGTTGAACGGCGAGGTCACCGCCATGGATACGACCGGCGCGGGGGACGCGCTGGCGGGAGCGTTCCTGGGCGCGCTGCTCGGCGGGGCCGAAGTGGGCGAAAGCCTTCGCCGGGCGGTGGCCCAGGCGACCCGTTGCGTCACCGCTGTCGGCGGTCGCACTTATCTGTCCGGCTCGCAGCGCGGCGACTGGCCAGACGACCTGATCACCATCACGACTGAGAGGTAACCGAGTTGAATTCTGTGCTGCGTTCCAAGATCCACGGCAGTCTGGCCGCGGCCTGCCTGGCCGACGCGCTGGGGGCGCCCACCGAGGAACTGAGCCGGGACCAGATCCGCGCCGCGTTCGGGGGCTACGTCACCGAATTCCACGCCCCGCTCCCCGGCGCGCCCTACGCCAAGGGCCGCGCCGCCGCGCAGATCACCGACGACTCCAGCCAGATGATCCTGCTGACCCGCCTGCTCGCCCGCACCGGAGCCGCGCTGAGCCCGGACGACATGGCGCGGCTGCTGATCGAATGGTCCAAGAACGAGAACTACTTCCCGCACTTCGCCGGGCCGACCACCCGCGAGGCCATCGCGCGCCTGGAGCGCGGCGAGGACCCGCGCGAGGTCGGGAAGACCGGGACGATCATGACCCAGGGCGCCAGCAACGGCGCCGCGATGCGGGTCGGGCCGGTCGGGCTGTTTCACCACGGCGACCCGGAAGCGGCGGTCCGGACCGCGTTCACCACCTGCGTGCCCAGCCACAACACGCCGCCTGGCGTCGCGGGTGCCGCGGCCATCGCCGCCGCCGTCGCGCGGGCTTGCACTCCTGGCGCGGAAATCGTCGACATCGTCCGCGCCGCCATCAACGGCGCACGGGCGGGTGCTGAACTCGGTCGTACCGAAGGTCGTGACGTGCCGGGCGCGTCGGTCGAGCGCCGGATCGAGCGCGCGGTCGCGCTGGCCATCACGGCTCGCGACGACGAGCACGCCATCGACCTGATCGCCGGGGAGATCGGCGTCGGTCTGCCCGCCGCCGAGGCCGTGCCTGCCGCGCTCGGGTTCTTCGTTGCCGCGGGCGGAGATCCAGTGCGCGTCGCGCGGCTCGCGGCCAACGCGGGCGGCGACAGCGACACCATCGGCTGCATGGCCGCCGCGATCGCCGGCGCCTACCGGGGGATCGAGGCGATCGACGAGGCCGCCGTCGCCGAGGTGGAACGCGCGAACGATCTCGACCTGGGCGCGCTCGCCGACGAACTCCTGGCCGCGACCCAGCACTGACCCCTCTCCCCACCCCGATCCGAAGGGACGCTCGACGATGAGCGCACGCAGCGAAGAATTCGCCACGGTGAGCTGGAAGGAGCGCCTCTCCTTCGGCGGCGGTGACCTGGCCACGAACATCGCCTGGGGCGCGCTGGCCACCTACGTGGTTTTCTTCTATACCAACGTGATCGGGGCGGCGGCGTCGGCGGTCGGCACGATCGTGCTCATCGCGCGGCTGTTCGACGGCGTGGTCGACGTCGGCATGGGCGCGATCGTCGACCGGACGTCGACCCGCTGGGGCAAGGCGCGTCCCTGGGTGCTGTGGGCCGCCGCGCCGTTCGCGATCGCGCTCGTCCTGGTGTTCACCGTGCCGGGCATGGAAGCGACGCCGACGCTGGTGTACATCGCGGTCACCTACGCGCTGATGAACATCGCCCTCAGCGCGGCGGTGATCCCGTACGGAACGCTGAACACCCGGATGACGCGGGACTTCACCGAACGCTCCCGGCTCAACGTCACCCGGATGTTCGGCGCCACCCTCGGCTCGCTGGTCGTCACCGTCCTCACGCTGCCGTTGGTGAGCGCGCTCGGCGACGACCAGCGGGCGTGGATCATCACCTTCTGTCTCTTCGGCGCTCTCGCGGCGGTGCTGTTCTTCGTGACCTTCCGCAATACGCGGGAGCGCATCGTCGACACCGCGCTGCCGAAGGACCAGCCGGGGATCGTCGAATCGCTGAAGCTCGCGGCACGGAACCGTTATTGGCTGCTGCTGTTCGCGATCTTCATCGTGTTCAGTGTCGCGGAATCGCTCTACACCGGAGCGACCGCCTACTTCGCCCAGTACTTCCTCGGCAACGCCGGTTTCGCCGCGTTGATGTCGTTCATGCTCTACATTCCGGCCTTGCTCGGAATGCTGTTCATGCAGCCGGTGTACCACCGCTTCGGCAAAATCGCCCCGATGATCGTCGGCGCGGCGATCTTCGTCGCGGGCTCCCTGGTCATCGCGATCGACCCGACGAACATGACCCTGGCGGTCACCGGCTCGATCCTGCGCGGCATCGGGCGCATCCCGATCTTCGGCGCGATCTGGGGCATGCTCCCCGACACCATCGAGTACGGCGAATGGAAGAACGGCCGCCGCTTGGAAGGCGTGCTGTACAGCGCGGGCAGCATGGGGCAGAAACTCGGCTACGGCCTGGGCGCGGCCGTGCTCGGCTGGGTCATGGGCGCGGCGGGCTACAACGGCCTGAACCACACGCAGCCGGATTCCGCGCTGGCCGCGATCAACGCGCTGTTCGTGTACGTGCCGATGGTGTTGTTCGTGCTGCTGATCGTCCTGTTCTGGGCTTACCGGCTGGAGCGGATCTACCCGGCGGTGGAGAAGGACTTGGCCGAACGGCGGGCCGCAGCTGAGGAACGTTCGGTTTCCTTCGGGGAGCAGTCCTGAGGGAGCCGCTGGGTGGGGTTGGCCCTACCGCGTTCGGGCAGGCAGCGGTATCGCGCTCGACCGGATTGTTCGCGATGCTGGGATTGATCGCGCTCCATTGTCCACAAAGGACTTTTGGAGTGCGGTTCCTGGCGTGCGGAGGGGATTCGGTGACTGATTCTGGTGTGCGATGGGGAAGATCCCGTCGGCCTGTTGCCGTTCTGGCAGCGGCTGCGGTGCTGGCGAGCGGGTTGACCGCGTGCAATGCCGAGGCCGGTCCTTCGACAGCTGAGTTGCACCTGGTACCGGTCAACGGCCGCACCATGGCGTTTTCCGTTACGCCGGGCCGGTTGCCCGCGATTGTGCTCGACGCGGGCGGCGGAATGGATTCGGCGGAATGGAGCAAGATCGCCCCGGATCTCGCCGCGAAGACCGGATCCGAGGTGATCGCCTACGACCGGGCGGGGGAGGGCAAAAGCGACGAATCGCCCGGACCGTGGCGAGCGGACAATGCCGCTGCGGATCTCGCTGCCGGGCTGACGCAATTGGGCGTCAGCAAGAACGTGATCCTAGTGTCGCATTCCCTGGCGGGCGAAGTTGCTTTCTCCTTCGCCCGCAGTCACCCGGACCGGGTAGCGGGAGCGGTGCTCGTGGACGCCAACCTGCCGCAGTTCTTCACCCCGAGCGAGACGACGAAGCTGGTGGCGTTGAACGAGAAGCAGGTCGAAGATCTCAAGAAAGCGCCGTCGACCCGGCAGACGCGTCAGCTGCTCGCCCAAGCCGACGGTTACGGGCCGGTGCACGAGGCGTACCACAAGCTGACCTGGCCGTCCGGCATTCCCGCTGCCGTGATCGTGTCCGCCCGGACGCCGTTTCCGACTCCCGAAGACGCGCAGTTGTGGCGGCAAGCCCAGCAAGACTTCGCGCATGCCGAGCCGAACCGAACCCTGGTCACCGCTGAGCGCAGCTCCCACGACGTCCCGCTCGACCGTCCGGACGTCGTCGTCACCGCGGTGGAGAACCTGCTGAAACAGCTGCGCTGAAAAGCGAACGCGGGGCCTCGGCAATGGTGCCGGGGCCCCGCGTCCTCGGGAGGAAAGTCAGTCTTTCTTCAACGCGTTCTTGACTTTGCCCGCCGCGTCGCCGAGGGCGTCTTTCACATTCTCGGCGGCTTCCTTGATCCCGGCCTTCGCCTGGTCGGCTTTGCCTTCGTTCTCGAGCTTCTCGTCGCCGGTCAGCGAACCCGCCGCCTCCTTGGCCTTGCCGCCGAAGTCGTCTGCCTTGGCGCCGATCTTGTCGCCCATCGACATGGATGTCCTCCTTCATCGCCGAACAACGGACGCGAGAATGCGTCAGGGGTAAGGACAGCGCGGATCCGGAATCGTCACTCGCCCGATGATGTGATCGTCGCCACTCGTTCGGGGAGTGAGTTTCGCGCCGTTGCGGAGTCGAACCCGGTGAACCGCAACAACGGAAACGACCGGAGGAGATTCGATGGCTTCGACGACGGACGCGGCGGCCAAGTCCCAGGACGTGGAGAAGGTCAACGCCGGGCCGCTGACCAGTTCGCAGGGGACGACCACGGTCGCGGACGTGGTGGTGCAGAAGATCGCCGGGCTGGCGACGCGGGAAATCCACGGGGTCTACGACCTGGGCGGTGGCGCGGCTCGGGCGTTTTCCGCGCTGCGGGAGCGGATTCCGGGTGCGACGGCTTCGGCCGGGCAGGGCGTTTCGGTGGAGGTGGGGGAGAAGCAGGCCGCGGTGGACCTGCAGATCGTGGTGGAGTACGGGGTGTCGATCGCGGACGTCGCGCGCTCGATCCGGCGGAACGTGATCAGCGCGGTCGAAGGGATGACCGGGCTGGAGGTGGTCGAGGTCAACATCAACGTGGGCGACCTGCACCTGCCGTCCGACGACGAGGAGGACGCGTCCGGCGACAGCGGCCGGGTGCAGTGAACCCGGAGGCCAGGCTCGCGGTCAGCGAGGAGTGAGCACCACGACCGGGATCTCGCGGTCCGTCCACTCCTGATACTTCGCGAAGTCGCCGTACAGTTCGACCAGCCGCGGCCAGAGGTCGCGCCGCTCGTCCGCCGGCGCGACCCTCGCCGTGACCGGGACGTCGCGGCGGCCCTTCAGCTGCACGCGGGTTTCCGGCTCCGCGAGCAGGTTGAAGTACCACTGCGGATGCTTCGGCAGGCCGCCCTGCGAGGCGACGATGACCAGGTCGTCGCCGGAACGCAGGTACAGCAGCGGGGTGGTGAACAGCCGGCCGGACTTGCGGCCGCGGTGTTCCAGCAGCAGCGTAGGCACCGGCTTGCGGAAGCCGGCTCCGACGCGCCATTTGCTGCCGATCCGGCCGCCGGTCAGGGTGAAGACCTTGGTCTGGACCCTGGCCATGTACTTCATCATCGCCGCTGTCACCGGCGAGTCCAGGCCTTTCGGTGCTTGTTCGGGAAGGGAAAAGCGTCCCATTGTGACCTCCTGGCGGGGCGGAAGCGTCAGCTGGCAGGCGGTTGCGGGGCGGTCGATCCGGCGAGCGGCATCGGCGGCAGCCCGAGCTTGCGGTGGTCCCACGAACGGACCCGCTCCACGTCGACGCGGACCGCGACCCGCTTGCGGAGCATGAATTCCACCATCGGTTTCACCTCGTCGGTGTACTCGCCGTGGTAACGCTCCCAGATGTTGACCCCGACCGCCCAGAGCGCGTCCGGATCGTCGACGACCTCCGCCCGGCCCTCCAGCGAGACGCCGCGCAGGACGTCGTAAGTCAGGCCGTCCTCGATCAGCACCGTGACGCGCGGGTCGCGGCGCAGGTTGACTGCCTTCTGCGCCTTGGCTTTCGTTTCGAACCACAGCACGCCGTCGATGACCGCGAACCACATCGCGACCGCGTGCGGATGCCCGCCGGGGCCGAGCGACACCAGCGTCGCGGTGCGCTGGGCGGAAAGGTAGGCCGACACCTCCTCGGGCGTCATCTCAATCTGCGCTCGCTGCTTGGTTCCCATCGGTTCCTCACTTCCTGCGGCGGGCCCCGGGCGGGCCGGCGAGTACGGAGGTCACGACGTCGACGAGGTCGTCGACGATCTGGCCGGTGGTCCAGTCGGCCGCGTCCGGGCCGTGCAGGCGGCGGGTGCGGCCGACGTCGCCGAGGACGTTCAGCGTCACGGTCATCGCTTGGGACAGCCGGAAATCGAGCGTCCGGCGGGGGACGCCCGGGCTCAGCCGGTCCAGCAGTTCGACGAACGCGGCGTTGCGCTCGAAGAACGATTCGGCGACCGCGTCGAGTCCGTCGCCGCCGGTCGCCAGCAGTCGGCCGACCAGCCGGATCCAGCATTCGCCGCCGGATTCGAGCACCGCGACCACCGGCTGCACGAACGCGCGGGCCAGTTCGCGCGCGGTGACGTCCTTTTCGGGGAACTCCCGCAGCACCGCGTTCCGCTCGCCGGAGACCTGGCCGAGCCGGCTGCGCAGGACCGCGTCGAGCAGCCCTTCCTTGGAACCGAAGTGGTAGTGGATCGCCGCGACATTCGTCTGCGCCGCCTGCATGACGGTCCGCAGCGACACCGCGCCGACGCCCTGTTCGGCGAAAAGCCGTTCCGCGGCGGCGATCAGGCGCTGCTCGGTCGCCGCCCCGCGACTGGCGGGGATCCGCGCGGCTTCGGTGCCCATGACGCGGACTCTATCAGCCGATTCAATCAGTTGATAGAGTCCGTGATCGTCAGAGTCGGTCGTACAGTGCGGCCAGCCGGTCGAGCACCACGCCCGCGGCGTCGATCGCGTGTCCGTCGAGGTCCTCGGTCAGTTCGCGCAACCCGGCGGCGAGGACCTGCTCTCGCTCCTCGTGTCGTCGCCGGCCCGCATCGGTCAAGGCGACGATCGACGTGCGGCGGTCGCCGGTGGCGGCTCGTTCGCGCGTGACATAACCGGCGTTGGCCAGGCCGTTGACCAGTTGAGTGACTGCGGCTCCGGTCGTTTCGACGTGCCCGGCGAGCTGGTTGACCGTCATCGGCCCGTGTTCGGCGAGGCTCTTGAGCGCGCGGGCATGCGCGAGCGAAAGGGCTTCGGCGCTGCGGGTCGCGCGGCCGCGCAGCCGGGAATCGGCCGCGCTGAGCCGGTAAGCGGCTCGCGCGAGCCGGGTGATCGCCTCGTCGCCCATCGGTTCGCTCTCCTGTGGTGCCCGCCGCATTGCTTGCCGGGCGGAGTCTAGCCGTGGCACATTAGCTAAGTACTTAGTTAGTTGAGGAGGCGAGCATGACGACACGGTCGGCCGGGCAGAGCTGGGCCCTGGACATCGCACTGGCGCAGGGCGGTTTCGACGCGTTGCACCCGGAAGGCAAGGGCACGCTCGAACAGCTCGGGCACGATCACGCCGACTTCGACAAGGTGTTCGCGATGGTGCGCGCTGGCGCGATGCTGCCGAAGGCGTGGGCGGTTGTCGCTGGTCAGGCCGAAGAGCGGGCGACGCACCACGAGCGGCTTGGTTACCGCAGGACGGCGTCGGACCTGTATCTGCGGGCGGCGGTGATGTACGGCCGCGCGCAGTACTCGATCTTCGACTCCGGCGACGGGCGCAAGGCGAAGTTCCGCGAGCGCTGCGATTCGTGCGTGGCCCGGTTGGGGGAACTTCGCGGGAACACGGTCCGGCGGGTCGAGCTGGACTTCGAAGGCGGCAAGATCTTCGGTCTCCTGCATCTGCCAGCGCAGCCGGTTTCCGGTGCCCCGGCAGTGATTCTCGGTCCGGGCATGGACATGATCAAGGAGGACTACATCTTCGCGGCCGAGCGCTACTACACCTCGCGCGGAGTCGTGGCGCTGTCGATCGAGGGGCCGGGGCAGGGGGAGACCCGGGCGCGCGGGCTGACGGTGACCCTGGACAACTACGAGCGTGCTCTCGAAACCTATGCGGAGTATCTCGCCGGTCTGTCCGAAGTGGACGAAAACCGGATCGGCATGTTCGGCATCAGCATGAGCGGCTACTGGGCGCTGCGCGCCGCGGCGGTGGAGGGGACCCGTTTGCGCGCGGTGGCGGCGTTCGAAGCGGTGTCCGGTGATTTCGAGACGATCTTCGAACGGGCGCAGCCGAGCTTCAAGAACAACTATATGTACATGGCGGGCTATGCCGACGAGTGCGCGTTTGACCGCGACTTCAAGGAAAAGATGCCGCTGGGCGACCTGGTGACGGGCATCAGGTGCCCCGTGCTGCTGGGCATCGGCGAATTCGACGAGCTGACACCGGTGGAGAACGCGCTCGAGACTTACGAGAAAATCCGCGCTCCCAAGGAAATGCGCGTCTACGAGGACGAATTCCATCCGCTGGGCGGGACGGCGGCGGAGGTCTTCGCGTTCGGTGCGGAATGGCTGATGCGCGGGCTGGACGGGGAGTTCGACACGCCGGGCCGGGATGAGCGGTTCTTCGTCCACCGGGACGGCCGCACCACCGACGGATCGGCGGACCCGCGTTGGTGGCTCGGCGCGACTCCGGCTGGTTTGGCGAAGGCCCGGAGCTAAGCGGTTCGAGCGCTGAAGCCAGCGCTCGAACCGGATTTTCAGGGGATGAGGACGGTCTTGCCGACGAGTCGTCCGGAGGCCGCTTCGTCGTGCACGGCCGGGAGATCCGCAAGCGGCCGCCGGTCGGCGACGGTGATCCGCAACGTCCCCGCGTCGACGCGGGAGACGAGTTCGGCCAACTGCCCCGCGTTGCTGGTGACGAAGACCCGAGCCGGGCGGATCCCGCGTCCGGGGTTTTCCGGCGGGGGAGTGGTGGTGCTGACCAGCGCTCCGCCGTCGGCGACCAGATCGGCGAGCGCCGCGGTCTCTTCCGGAGTGGTGGGCACCAGGTTGAGTACAACGTCGAACGGCGCTCCGTCGACCGCGTCGGAAGCGAAGTCGAGGTGCCCGATGATCCGGTCGGCTCCGTAGTCGCGGAGGCGTTCTTCGGTGCGGGGGCTCGAGGTCGCAGTCACCGTCGCACCTGCTTGATGCGCGAGTTGAACGGCAAAGCCGCCGACTGCCCCGCCTGCGCCGTTGATCAGGATCGTCTGTCCTGCTTCCAGGCGAGCGTCGTCGAAGAGCGCCTGCCACGCGGTCAGCCCGCCGACCGGCAGCGCGGCTGCGTCGGGCAGGTCGACCGTCTGCGGGGCGGCAGCCAGTGATTCGGCGGGAACGAGGACGTACTCGGCCGCCGCGCCGTCGGCGTTCATCGGCAGGAACGCCACGACCGCGTCGCCGACCTGATGGCCGTCGACCTGGGGGCCTGGTTCGGCGATCGTCCCGGCGACCTCGATGCCCGGAATGTGCGGGAACGCCAAGGGAAACACCGCCTGCAGACCGCCCGCGCGGATCCCGAGGTCGACCGGGTTGAACGAGGTGGCGGCCACCTTCACGAGCACCTGTCCCTCGGCGGGTGCCGGCCGCTCGGCTTCTTCGAAGGCCAGGACTTCGCTTCCGCCGTAGCGGTGGTAGCGCACTGCTTTCATGTCATCCTCCAGAATGTGCTTCGAAGTTGAAGCAACCTGAGAACGAGTATGCTTCGATGTCGAAGCAATGTCTCGGGGATGTGGGGGCGGCCACAATGATTCGACTTCGAAGCATCTAGACTGACGGCATGGCGGACGCGCTGGAGCCCGGGCAGCTCAACACCTACTTCTCGCTGATGGAGGCCGTGAGCCTGCTGCAGCACGCCGTCACGCAGCAGCTGCAGGCCGAGGGCGGTCTCAGTTATGTGCAGTTCGAGCTGCTCGCCCGGCTCTCTCATTCGGACGGGCCGCTGACGATGACTGAGCTGGCCGACGGTGTCGTCTACAGTCGCAGCGGCCTGACCCATCAGGCGGGCTTGCTCGAAAAGGCGGGGCTCGTCACCCGCGGGCCCAGCGCGGAAGACCAGCGGGCCACCGTCGTCGCTGTCACCGAGGCGGGGCGGGAGCTGGTCGAGAAGGTGCTTCCCGGGCACGTCGAGGTCGTCCGCCGGCTGCTGGTCGCCCCACTGTCCACTTCGGACCTGGACGCGCTGGGCGGCATCATGGCCCGCGTCCGCGACCACATGCGTGCCGAGCCGCCGCGGTCGGTCGCCACTCGCCGGAGCTCGGCGAGAAACGAGCACCTCTAACGCGCATCCTCGTTGTTCTTAGACTGGCGGCGTGGAAGACATCGAGGCGATCGCCGTCCTGCAGGATCCCGTCCGGCGGCGGCTGTACGACTACGTGGTTTCCCAGGACCACGACGTGAGCCGGAACGAGGCGGCCGAGGGGGCCGGGATCCAGCGCACGCTCGCCGCCTTCCACCTCGACAAACTCGTGGACGCGGGGCTGCTGGAGACGGAAAGCAAGCGGCTGAGCGGACGTTCGGGCCCGGGTGCCGGCCGTCCAGCGAAGCTCTACCGCCGGTCCGCTGCCGAACGGCAGTTCTCCGTCCCGGCGCGCGACTACCGCACCGCCGCGGATCTGCTGGCCGAGGTCGCGGAAGTCGCCCGGCTGGACACCGAACTGCAGGCCGCCGCCCGGCGGGAGGGCCGCGCCGCCGCGGGTCCGGTCGAAGACCTCGCCGCCGCGAAGGAATTGCTGGCCGCCCGCGGCTACGAGCCACGCCTGGACGACGACGTGCTGCGCCTCGTCAACTGCCCCTTCCATGTCCTTTCGCAGCGGCATCCGGGGCTGGTGTGCGGCATGAATCTGGCGCTGCTGGAGGGACTGCTCGAAGACGCCGACGGCCTGACTGCCCGGATGGATCCGCGCCCGGGGTTGTGCTGCGTCGTCGTCGAGCGTTCTAAAAATAATGAGAGTTGACATAGAAGGTCCGGCGATGGTGAGGTGAAGGAGTGACGGAACATCACCTCGCCCAGCTCAACGTGGGCATCCTGAAATTCCCGCTCGCGGACGCCCGCATGCACGGCTTCACGTCGATGCTCGACACGCTCAACGAAGTCGCCGACAACGCGCCCGGCTTCGTGTGGCGCCTGGTCGAGGACGGCGGCAACGACGCCACTGCGATCCGGACCTCACTCGGCGACGACGTCCTGGTGAACATGTCGGTGTGGGAAACCCGCGACGCCTTGTGGGACTACGTCTACCGCAGCGGCCACCTGGACATGCTGCGCCGCCGCTCGGAGTGGTTCGAACTGCCGAAGGCCCCGTTCCAGGTGCTGTGGTGGGTTCCCGCCGGGCACGTCCCGACGGTCGAGGAGGCCGTCGAGCGGCTGGAACTGTTGCGGGGGAAGGGGCCCTCGCCGAGCGCGTTCGGTTTCCGGGACAGCTATCTGCCCGAAGGCGCCGCCTCCGCGCCGTGAGGCGGTCTCGTCGCGCGACACGTCCGGTGGGTCGCCCGGACCGGTGCGCGGGATGGCTAGGGTGTCCGGCGTGGCGAACATGTCCCGTTGGTCGGATGAGAATGGCGGCTTGGACTTCGGTCTGCTGGTGCTGCGGCTGATGCTGTCGGTCGCGATGGGAGCGCACGGGCTGATGCAAGTCTTCGGCCTGTTCGGCGGCGCGGGAATGGCGCACTTCGAGAACCTGTTGCGGGGCTACGGGTTCAGCCACAACATCGAGTTCCTGACGTGGCTGACCGGCATCACCGAGGTCGGCGGCGCGGTCCTGCTGGCACTGGGCCTGCTGACCCCGCTCGCCGCGGCCGGCCTGCTGGGCGTGGCACTGAGCGCGGTCCGCGTGAAGTGGGAGGGCGGCCTGTTCGGCAGCACCGGCCCGGGATTCGAACTGGAACTGACCCTCGCGGCGATGGCGTTGGCCCTGCTGCTGACCGGCCCCGGCTGGTATGCGCTGGACCGCCACACGGCTTGGCGGCAGAAACCGCTGGGCTTCGCGGTGGGCGGGCTGTTCCTGTCGGTTTGTGCGGCTGTGGCGGTGGGATCGCTTTTCTGACCGTGGGCGGCTGGCCTGTCTGGCAGGCTGGGCTGGTGTTTGCACGTGATGACAAGGGTGTCGAGCTGAACGCTGGGTTCTCCGTGGCGTCCGACAGCGGGCGGTTGAGCCTGGTCATGGAGAGCGCAGGCGGCCAGAGTGCCGGGCCGAAGCCGCGGAACTACCAGTACAACGCCGCCTTGGAGCTGTTGCTCGAGCGCCTTCGCGACCGGCAGGCGGTCGTGGTTTCCGGCGTCGTGGCGTCAAGGCCGACCGCTCACCTGTCCGAGGAAGAGCGCAGCATTGTCCCGGCTCCGATCGTGTTGGCCGATGAGCCGGACATCGAGCAGGTGCGGCGGCAGATCACTCGGGCACAGGGGAAGATCGGCCTGAAAGACGGTGCAAAGGAGGGCAACAACCAGAAGCGGATCGAGCTGCGGCTGGAAGTTCCGGGCTACGGGCCGGACGATGCGGCCCGGCTCGCGGCCGACCTGGCAGAGCCCGCCCCGGTGCTGCACGCAAAGGACCTGCTCCGGGGTCTCACTGGCGAGACGATCTCGTCTGCCGTCGGCGAGGAGAACCGGATCCTCAAGGTCGATGACGAGTCAGTGCTGGTAGGAACCGACCAGTCGCCGGAAGGGCAACCCGTCCCCCTCGACCAGGTCCAGCGCGGGCTCGACGTGCTCGCCCTGGGAGGCGCACTCGAGGTTTCGGTTGAAGGACTCGATCACGGGAGTGCTTTCGTCGAGGCGCTGCTGGAAAATTTACCGCACGTCAGCAGGGTCGAGTCCCCGACGACGCTCACGCTGGACAGCTCCGGCGCCGCACCCGAGGCGGACGTCCACTTCGGCGAGCTGGACGTGAAGACCCAGGTCAAGGTCCGGACTGAGCAGGCCCGGCTCCGCAAGCTGCTCGCCGACGGACGCACCTCCGCGCCCTGCGCGTTGTGCGGCGACGAGTTCCCGTTGGAGTTCCTCGTCGCCGCGCACGTGAAGAAACGCGCAGCCTGCACCGATGCTGAACGACGGAACCTCCGCGACATCGCCATGCTCGCCTGCGGCTTAGGCTGCGATCTCCTGTACGAATCCGGCTGGGTCACCGTGGACGAAACCGGGCGCATCCAGACCGTGCGGCTCGACGAGCTTCCCGCCGGAAGCCTGAAACTCCGCATGCGGCATCTGGCCGGACGCCGTTGCGGAGCACATCGGGAGGCGTCCGAACCGTACTTCGCGTGGCATCGCACGACCACGTTCCTGCGTCACCTGGCGGGCTGACCTGCGGAGAATCCGCCACGGATAGCGTTCGCCGCACCTTCCCTGCTATCGTCCTCCCAACCGCTTGCAAATCGCAATCACTCGGGAGGCCGCCGTGCCGGACACGACTTGCCATATGTCGATTTCGCTGGACGGCTTCGTCGCCGGGCCGGGGCAGAGCCGGGACGAGCCGCTCGGGGTGCGGGGGCGGGAGTTGCACGGCTGGCACATCGGCGATCCCCGGGCGAACGACGCCGACAAGACCGCCACCAGCTGGCTCATGCGTCCTCGCGGCGCGTACGTGATGGGGCGGAACATGTTCGGCCCCGTCCGCGGCGACTGGGACGAGGACTGGTCCGGCTGGTGGGGTGCCGAACCGCCGTATCACGCGCCGGTTTTCGTGTTGACTCATCACGCTCACGAGCCGATCCCGATGCAGGGCGGGACGACGTTCTACTTCATCACCGACGGCTTCGATGCTGCTTATGCGGCAGCGTCCGAGGTTGCGGGGGACAAAGGCGTCGACATCGCTGGCGGGGCGTCGACCGTTCGGCAGGCGCTGAACGCTGGGGTGATCGATGAGCTCACGCTCGACATCGCGCCTGTTCTGCTCGGGTCGGGCGAGCGCATGTTCGACGGGGTGGAGTCCTTCGGCTTCGAGCCTGTCGAGGTGCTGCATTCGCCGTTGACCACGCACATTCGCTACCGCCGGGTCAGCGAGGACTGATCTCTGGGACGTCCAGCGTCGCTGCGAGCAGGCTTCTCGTGTACGCATGCGACGGCGACGTGAGCACCTGGTCGGTTCGTCCGGATTCGACGGCCCGGCCTTCGCTCAGCACGACGACCTCGTCCGCGATGCTGCGCACCACCGCGAGATTGTGCGTCACGAAGATCATCGACGGGCCGTCGTCCATCAGGGAACGCAGGAGTTCGACGACGGACGCTTGCACGGAAACGTCCAAAGCGGACGTCACCTCGTCGCAGATGATCAGCTTCGGCTCGCACACCAGGGCCCGGGCGATGGCGACTCGCTGGCGTTGTCCGCCGGACAGTTCCGACGGGTAGCGGTCAGCCAGCCGCGACGGGATTTCGACGCGGTCGAGTGCGGCGCGGGCCCGGCGGCGGCCTTCGCGCGCGGTCACGCCGAAGTAGTGGCGCAGGGCGATCAGCAGGCCGTCCTCGACGGTCCGATGTGGGCTCAACGAGCCATAAGGATTCTGGAAGACGTACTGCAGTTCGCGCCGGGTGCGGGAGTCTCGCCGGGCGGCGGTGGGCGGGACTGGCTTGCCGTCGAAGGTCACGTCGCCGTGCTGCTCGGAGTGCAATCCGGCCAGACAGCGGGACATGGTGGTCTTGCCGCTGCCTGATTCGCCGACCACGGCGAGGCATTGGCCTGGCCGCAGGTCGAAGGAGACGTCGAAGACGACCTGTCGTCCGTGGTAGCTGGCGTTCAGCCTGGAGACCGACAACAGGGCGGCCTGGTCCGCGGGAGGCACGACGGGCTCGGGAGCGCGCGGCACGCTCAGGAAATTCCGGGCGACTTCCTCGGCGTGAAGGCACCGTGCGAGGGCTCCGGAGGGCGCGAGTGACAACACTGGATATGTTGTGTCGCAAGATAAAGTGGCGTAGTCGCATCGCGGCGCGAAGGAACACCCGGCACGGGCGTCGTCGATACTGGGGGCCCGGCCGCGGATGGGGACCAGCCGGTGCCGGTGGGTCGCGGACGGCACGGCGGCCAGCAATGCGCGGGTGTAGGGATGCGCGGCGCGAGTGAGCACAGCGCGGGCGGCGCCGTGTTCGACGACTTCGCCGCCGTACATGACCATCACTTGGTCGGCGACGTCGGCGACCACCGCGAGGTCGTGCGAGACGTAGATCGCCGCCAGGTCGCGGGTCCGGCACAGTTCGCGCACCAGGTCGAGCACCCGGGACTGGGTGGAGGCGTCGAGTCCGGTCGTCGGTTCGTCGAGCACGATCAGCCGCGGACCGGCGGCGATGGCCATCGCGATGGCGACCCGTTGCTGCTGGCCGCCGGAAAGCTGGCGCGGGCGGCGGCGCAGGAAGGCGTCGTCGCTGGGCAGCCCGACGGTGTCCAGCAACTGCCGCACCCGGGGCAGCGCGGGCGGGTCCAATCCTTCGGTCAGTTGGGTCGAGACGCGCAGGCTCGGGTTGAGCGCGGTCGCCGGATCCTGCGGTACATAAGCGACTTTCCGGCCTCGTGCGCGGCGCAATTCCGCTGGCGGCAAGGAAAGCAGGTCTACTCCGTCGACGACGACCTGGCCGCCGGTGATCGTCGCGCCGGTGCGGGCGAAACCCAGCAACGCGAGCGCGAGGGTGCTTTTGCCGGAACCCGATTCGCCGACCACGCCGAGGACTTCGCCGCGGCCGAGTTCGAAGCCGAGGTCCTGCACGATGGCGTGTCCGGCGGCTTCGACGGTCACGCCCGACACCACGACTTCCTTGGCCACGTCAGCTCTTTCCTTCCGTGCGGCTGACCGTCCGGGCGACGGACTCGGCCACGAGGTTGCCGCCGAGCGCCATCATGAGGATCAGCACGATCGGCGCCAGCACCGGCAGCGGCGCGACGGCCAGGCCGTCCTGGTTCTCGCTGACCATGAGCCCCCAATCCGGCGCGGGCGGCGTGATGCCGAACCCGAGATAGTTCAGCGACGCGATCGCGGTGACCGCCCACACCAGCCGCATCCCGGTTTCCACCATCAGCGGCGACGTCACGCCGGGCAGTACCTCGCCGAGGACGATCTGCCGCCCGGGCAGGCCGTTCGCCTTGGCCCACAACACATACTCGCTGTCGAGCACCGGCAGTGCCGCGCCGCGCAGCACGCGGGAGACGCCGGGGGCGAACGCGACTCCGACGAGCGACGCGGTGAGCAGCGGATGGCGGCCGAACGCGGCCACGAACACCAGCACGAAGATGGTCTCCGGGAAACTCAGGACGATATCCATCGCTCGCATGAGGACGGTGTCGGCGAGGCCGTCCCGGTAGGCCGCGGCCAAGCCGATGAGCGCCCCGAGGACCACGCCGATGCCGGTGGCGAGGAGCGTCATCCAGGTCAGGGTGCCGCCGCCGGACAGCAGGCGGCTGAGCACGTCCCGGCCCAAAAGGTCGGTGCCCAACGGGAATTCCGCGCTCGGTCCCTCCAGCGGAGGCGCGACGATGGCGGTCGGCGGCCACGGTGCGAGCAGCGGGCCGAAGACGACGATGAAGGCGATCGCGGCGAGCAACCCGAGCCCGAGCCGCGCACGACCGGTCCGGGCCGCACGGCGCACCACCGAAACGCTCATCGGGTCCGCCCCGCCGCGGCGAGGACGTCCGCGAGGAGATTGCACAGGTAGTACGTGGCCGCGAGGATGAGCACACACGCCTGCAGTACCGGCAGATCGTGCGCGTTCACCGCACTGACCAGAGCGGTGCCGAGCCCGGGATACGAGTAGACGTATTCGACCACCACGACGCCGGTGATCGTGACGGCCGCGACCAGACCGGCCGCGGGCAGGCTCGCGGCGATGGCGTTGGGCAGCGCGTGCCGGAACAGGATGCGCCGCCGGCTGAGTCCTTTGAGGACTGCCATCTGCACGTATTCGCTGTCGAGCGCGTCGATGACCGAAGCGCGCACCAATCGGCCCAAGTACATCACCCCCATGAACGTGAGCGTCGCGACCGGCAGCACGAGTTCGGCCGGATGCCACCACGGCAGGTCGCCGGGCGGGATGTCCGAGACTCCCGGCAGCACCCCGAGCAGCGAGGTGGCGAAGAGCGCGATCAGCAGCATCCCCACGACGAACGGCGGCAGCGCCATGCTCAGCGACGTGACCGCGACGAACGCCTTGTCCGCGAAACTGTCGCGGCGCGCGGCGCTCAGAACCCCGGCGACCACCGAGAGCGGCAGGATCAGCACCATCGAGACGAAGCCGAGGGTGAACGAGTTCACGATCCGCGGCCCGAGGATTTCCGCGACGGGTTCCTTGTTCTGCAGCGACACTCCCGGATGCCCGGTGAGCAGTCCACCCAGCCAGCGGCCGTACTGCTCCAGGAGCGGCTGGTCGAGCCCGAGCTGGTGACGCAGGTCCGCCACCTGCTCGACGGTGGCGTCCTTGCCGAGGACGATGCGCGCCACGTCGCCCGGCAAGGCTTGGGTCACCAGGAAAACCAGCACCGAGACCAGAAACAGCACGAGCACGCCGAGCGCGAGCCGCCGCACGAGCCAGCGCGCGGTCATCCGACGGTCACGTCGGTCAGGAACGACAGCGGACGGCCGTTCACATCCGGCACCAGACCCTGCACTGCCGCGCGGTGCGGCAGGAGCACGTCGGAGAACGCGGGGATGATGTACGGGCCGTTCGTGTACTCGATTTCGTGCATCCGGTTCATGAGCGGGCATTGCTGCTGCTCGGGCGACCGGAACAGTTCACCGGCCAGGCCCGTGAAAGCAGCGTCGTTCCAGTGCGCGGCGTTGCCGACCCGGTCCGGCAGCAGCCCACCGAGCACGGACGGCAGGTAGGGGACCGGGTTGTAGTCGACGAAAGCAGGCCACTGGCCCCATTTCGCTAGCAGTTCCGGCGTCGGGACCACGTTGACGGTCACCTTGACGCCCGCCAGCGCGGCGTTCTGCGCGAAGACCTGCGCCAGCTCCGACATGCCGGGCAGCAGGCCGTCGGTGGTGATCGCGAACGACAGGTCGCTTTGCCCGGCCTCGGCCAGCAGCCGTTTCGCGGCGGCGATGTCCGGGGCTCGCTGCGGGAGGTTCGGCGCGGCGCACTGCGGAGTGGTGGTCTCGTAGTCGTTCGCGATCCGGGCGTAGCCGCTGAACACATTGGACACGATCTGCTGCCGGTCCACCAGCAGCCGCAGGGCCTGGCGCACCCGGACGTCGCGGAACGGCGCGACGGCCGTGTCGAGCCCGATCTGCAGGCTGAAAGTCCCTTTGCTGTCGAGCAACTGGATGCCGCTGCGGCCGACGAGAGACTTCGCGATCGTCGGGGTCGTGTTCGACGCGATGTCGACCCGGCCGGACAGCAGCGCGTTCGCCTGCGCCTGCTGGCTCTGGTATTCGATCAGCCGCACGGCGGCGAGCTTCGGTTTCCTGCCCCAGTAGCCGTCGAATCGCTCCACTGTCGACTCCCGGCCCGCGGCGAACGACTTGACCGCGAACGGCCCGGTGCCGATCGGCTTCGCCGGGGCCGACCCGGTTTTGGTCATCGGCAGCAGCACGCTCGTCCAGATGTCCTTGAACGGGCTGAACGGTTCGGTCAGCCCTGCCCGGACGGTGAGCTTGTCCACCGCCTGGACGGTGGCCGGGTCGATCATCTGGATCAGCGCCAGGCCCTGCGCGGCGTGGGCGGGATCGCGCAGGTACTTGATGCTCGAGACGACGTCGGCGGAGGTGAACTCGGTGCCGTCGCTGAACTTCACGCCGGGGCGCAGGGTGATCGTCCACTGTGTCCGGTCGGCGTTCGGCGTCATGCCGGTCGCCAGCCGCCACTCGGTCCGGCCGTCCGGGCCGAGCGCGGTGAGCCCCTCGAAGACCAGGGAACTGCGCAGCTCCTGGATCGGGCCCTGGTTGCTGGCGTAGGGGTTGAGGACCTCGCCCGCGTCGGTCGAGACGGAGATGCGGAGCGTGCCGCCCGCACCTGCGCCCGCGGCCGCGTCGTCGGGACGGCCGCAGCCGGCGAGCAGCGCGGCGGCGAGCAGGAGGGTTGGCAGGCATCGGGGTCTGCGCGACACTGGGAACCTCCAGGGAAGCCAGAAATCTAAGCCGTTAGATCTGCCCGGCGTCGCCACAGGGTACGGCCAGTTCCGGCACGAGGGAAGAGTCTACAAGTGGAGAAGCTAATCGTTTAGAGTGAGCGGCGACCGGCTCGGCCCCGTCCGGGAGCAGAGGAGGAAGCAGCCGCATGACCAGTCCGTACGAGCACCTGTTCGTGAGGAAAATGCCGAACTGTCTCGACGACCTCGTCAACGAGGGCGCCGCGGCAGGCGTCGTGGAACCGCCCAACGTCGGCGAATCGCTCGCCCTCATGCGCGCGAAGGAGGTGCCGGAGAGCAAGATCCACCTCACCTACACGTGGATCAGCGAATGCGACACTCCGGTGCAGTGGGTGAAGGAGCATCAGCACGACTACGACGAGGTCCTGATCTGGCACGGGAACAACCCGGCGGACCCGGACGACCTCGGCGCGGAGATCTACCTCGACGTCGAGGGCGTCCGGCATGCGATCACCACGAGCGGCTCGGTCTACCTGCCCGCGGGCACCCGGCATTGCCCGCTCGGCTTCACGCGGGTGGACCGGCCGTTCCGGTTCAGCGCGCTGTCGCTGAATTCGGAGTACGCCTCGGACGAGCACAACACTCTCGCGCGGTAGCGAGACCGCCCCGTCGCGGATTCGCCGTGGCGGGGCGGTTATCCGCTGACGGCTGCTGCGGCGTGCGCGGCTTCCTCGGCGGTTCCGGGTTCGCAGCCGCACGTCACGCCGATGCTGAGGGTTCCGTCCAGGACGGTCGAAGAATCGGCTCGGCCGTCCAGGGCGGCGAAGGCGCGCACCGCGAATTCCTCCAGCGGCAGGTGGACCGTGGTGAGCGGGACGTTGCCGAGGCGGGCTTCTCTCGTTCCGTCGAAGCCGACGACGGCGAGGTCTTCCGGCACGCGCAGACCCAGGCTGTGCGCGATGCGGATGGTCACCAGCGCCTGTTCGTCGGTGGTCGCGTAAACGGCGCGGATCCGGCGGCCGCTCGTCAGCACGTCGCGCACCGCGCGGCCCGCCTCGACCTTGTCGAAGGACGTCCGGACGAGCCTGCCCTCGGCGGGCAGACCGGCGTCCGCCATCGCCTCGCGCCAGCCGCCTTCGCGGCCTTCGGCCGGCCCCACCGCGATTTCGCCTGCCACGCAAAAGATGTCTTCGTACCCGTGCCCGAGCAGATGCTCGGTGACGAGCCGCGCGCCGTCGAAGTCGTTGAACACCACGCTGGGCGAACTGTCGTCCGGCGCGGCCCACTGCAGGAACACGCACGGCGTTTCGGCGGACAAGCGCGGTTTTTCGCCGGTCGTCACGAAAATCCCGCGCGGGCGCAGTTCGGAGAAGGCCTCGCCGTATTCGTCGGCGAGCCCCGGCCGGTAATCGGTGTTGCCGAGCAGCGTCAGCAATCCCCGGCGGCGGCCCTCCGCTTCGAGGCAGCGCGACATCTCGCCGTAGAACGCGTTCGCGGTGTCCGGCACCAGCAGTCCGACCAAATTGGACCGGCCGCCGCTCAACGCCCCGGCGAGCGGATTGCGCCGGTAGCCGAGCATCCGGATGGCGTCCTCGACCTTGCGCCGCGTCTTGTCGGCCACCGGACGCGGCCCGTCGTTGAGGACGTAGCTGACCACCGCGGTGGAGGTTCCGGCCAGCCGCGCGACATCGGAAAGGACCGGCCGGCGCCCGCCGTTACGAACTTCCCCGGTTTCCGCTGCCACGGTGCCACTCTAAAGCACCGGACGGCGTCCATTCGGCACTGTGGGAAGTGGACGACCGCGCCGACGAGTCAGCGCCGCCGGTCAGAAGCCATGTTTCGCCGGTGCCTGAAGCGGTTCCAGCACATCGTCGACGGTCGCGTGCGGCCTCGTCATCTGAAGCCGCTTCACACCGACAGGCGGCCGTCCCACCCACAACACCGCTTGCGGGGCCCTGCCGAGCGTGACGCGTTCCGCGAGAGTCTCGCGCAGCCGCGGCCCGGTTCGGCGCAGCCGTCCGGACGACAATCCGTACCCCGTCGCGGTCAGCAGCACCGAGCTCAGCGCTTCTCCCGCGCGCAGCCAGTCAAGGCGATCGTCGCCGGGCGTGCTGAGCACCAGCAGCGAAGCGCCGTCGCGGCGAGATTCCGCTTCGCTTCGCGCGAGCGGCGGCTGGTTTCCCACGGCCGTACGAACGAGAACACCCTGCGAAGCGACGAGAGATGCGCTGCGTGCGTACGCCCCTTCGCGGCGCATCTGCGCGGGAACCCTGGTGCCGTCGCCGACCGCGGTCATCAGGTATCCGCGGACCGCGCGGTCTTCCACCGGGTGCAGTACCGCGCCTTCGCGCGCCGCCGCGTGCGAAAGCCGGTCAAGGCAATCGGACGGCACCGGTCGGCCGCCGCACGGCCGCAGGTCCTCCCGGCGCCGGGAGATCGACGTCGCCAGCGCGACTTCCCCGGAACGCGGTTCGCCCGGCCGCGGCGTCACCACGGCAAGGCAGTCCGGCTGGCCAGGGGACGGCAGCCGGTCCACCGCGCAGGCCCAGCCGAGACCGGCGAAGGCGACCCGGAGATGGTGCAGTGCCGCGCCGCTGCTGAACGTCTGCCATTGCCCGGCGGGGTCGTCGGCGGCTCGCCCCGCGCACAGGTGCAGCGTGCGGTAGCCGATGCGCCACTGCCAGAGCGGGGCGTCGGAGGCGCCTGGGGCGAGAAGTGCCGCTGCCACCGCCGCCTCGACGGCGGCGGGGCTGGGAACCCGCGAATTCGGCATGGTTGCTTCCCGCTGGAGTCGGGGGAGTGCGTCCGGTCGGTGCCAGGCTCCATGGTGCGCCCCCGCGCAGTCAGGCGATAGGGGCCAAGGTTCATCACTTCGGAGCAACCTGCGGTCCCGTTGCGCGAAGCTCGCGGTCCTCGCATTCGTGGCATTCGGAAGCCTGCCGCCGATCTCGGGCGAATTCGCCCGCCGTCTCAGCACAGCGCGGCACTGGCGTGCGCCGGAACGGGAGAGGACGGTAGGAGCATGTCCCCTCAGCGTCCGGACGACGCCGCGAGCATCGCGGCGGCTTGGCTGCTGCGCGCGGCGGTGGCGGGACGGACGACGATCGACGAGGCGGTGGGCATTCTCCAGGGCACGCACGGATGCGGCGCCGAGGAGGCGTTGCGCGTCCTCACCGGCGACGCGGGCGCGCACGGAGCGGGGGCCGAAGCCGCGCGGCTGGCGGAGGTCGCCGACGCCGCCGCCGACGGACGCGCCGATCCGGACTACGGGGGCTGGGCCTAGCTGGCGAGGTCGGCCGGGTCGAGGGTGCGGTCGATCAGCGCGCGGGTGACTTCGCGCAGCGGCCGGTCGTGCCGGGTCGCGTAGTCGTTCACCAGGGAGCGGGCCGTTTCCGGGGCGGTGCCGAGGGTTCCGGCGACCATCCCGACGGCCTGGCTCAGCTGGACCCGGTCGTTCAGCGACGCGAGGGTCGCCTCGAACAGCCGGTCCGAACGCCGCGGGCCGGTTTCCTGGACCAGGGCCAGCACCGCGAGGTCCGACACCACCTGCGCCAGCGCCGACTGCCACGGCTGCGGTTCGGTCGGCGCGGCGAACAGCAGGTTGAACCCGCCCACCGCTTCGCCGTCCAGCTTCAGCGGCACCGCGACCACGGCCTGGTACCCGGCCGACAGCGCCGCCGTCGTGAAGCCCGGCCAGCGGTCCCGCTCGCGGTTCAGGTCGGGCGCGACGACCACGGCCGCGGTCGCGATGCAGTCGACGCACGGTCCCTGGCGCAGGTCGGTCTGCAGCAGCTCCACGAACTGCGCGGTCTCGTCCGAGGCCGCCACGACGACGGGCTCGCCGCGCGGGTCCTTCAGCAGCACCCCGGTGCCTTGCGCGCCGAGCAGCCCGGTGCCGACCTCGGTGATCAGGCGCAGCACCGCGGCGTTGTCCGGATTGCCGACCAGGCGGGAGGTGATCGCGGCCAGCGCCGAGGGGACCGCCGCGGGCAGGAGGCCGACGTGTCTGTCCGTCGTCCGGCGGCCGGCGTTTTCGTCGGTGGGATGGCTCATTCGGACGACTCCTCAAGGGTGATGCGGCGCTCCAGCACGTCTTTGGCCACGTCGAGGAGCGACCGGTTCGTGCTGTAGGCGTGGGCGCGCAGGCGGGCGAACGCGTCGTCGAGGCTGATCCGCAGCTGGGCCGCGAGCATGCCGGTGGCGATGTGGACGTCCTGGTAGGAGATCACCGTGCGCGGGGCGAATTCGAGGCCGGCGCGTTCGGCCTCGCGGGACTGCCGCAGCAGCGCCGCCGTCGCCAGGTCGGCGGCGAGAGCGGCGTCTCTCGTCTCCTCGCTGGTCAGTCCTCCGGGACGGCGCCGGACGAGCTCGAGGGTGCCGAGCCGGATGCCGCCGAACTGCAGCGGGAAGGCGAACACCGCGCCGAGCCCCGCCGCGAGCGCGGTCTGGGCGAATCCCGGCCAGCGCACCTGGTCGGCGGTCAGGTCCGCGACCAGCACCGGGCTCCCGGTGTCGAAGGCTTCCGCACCGGGTCCTTCCCCGGCCGTGTACTCCAGTTCCGCCAATCTCGCCGCCCATGGGTCGCTCGCTCCCAGCACTTCCTCCGACCGCGGGTCCGCCCGCAGCGACAGGATCGCCGCGTCGACCTGGTCCATCGTCTCCACGCAGGCGAGGCACACCCGCTGCGCCCAGCTGTCGCGGCTGGTCGGAGCCCCGGGCGCGGCGGCGATCGCCTTCCACAGCGGCTGCCGGTGCTGGCCCTCCACCCTCGTGGCCCCCTTCGCGCCGCCGGACATCCCAGACCCTCCACCCTACGAGACGCCTCGCGCGCGGGCAGCCCGGCGGGCCGCCTCGCGGAACCTTGTCGGCGGCCGGGAGTTTGCCCGCCCCGTACGAGGGAAATCCGGCGGGGACGCGAGGAGGAGACGCATGGTCGAGGTGAGCCGGACGGTGCCCGCGCCGCCGGAAGCGGTGTTCGAGGTCCTGGCGGACGGCTGGTCCTACTCCGGCTGGGTCGTGGGCAGCTGCCACATCCGCGACGTCGACGCGAGCTGGCCCCAGGTCGGCGCGCGCATCCACCACAGCGTCGGCGGATGGCCGCTGCAGCTGGAGGACACGACGGCGGTGCTGGCGGTCGAACCGGGGGCGTCCCTGCAATTGGAGGCTCGCGGCGGCGTGCTCGGCACCGCGAAGATCGAGCTTTCGCTGGCGCCGAACGGGGCGGGGGAGACGACGGTCCGGATGGCCGAGCGGGTGACCGGCGGGGCGGGTGCATTGCTGCCGGAAAGCTTGCAGGCGCTGGTGCTCGGGCCGCGCAACAAGGAGTCGCTGGCGCGGCTGTCGGCGTTGGCGCTCGGGCGCTGGCGGGGGACCGGGCAGGCGCCGGGGCAGCCGTAGCCGGGCCGGTTCGCCGAGTATCCCGGGCCTGAGCGGGCGATTGCGGCGTGGGGCGGCGTTCCCGTTGCGGCCTGCTCCGCCGGACGGAGTCGGCTCGGCCGGGGGCCGGGGCACGGCGGCCGAGGGATTGCCGTCGTGCCGGGGCCGAGCCGGATCAGCCGTAGACGGCACGGTTCGCCGCGCGGATCACCGCGGCGTATCCCGGGCCCAGCGCGTGGTCGCGGGCCAGCGCGGCGCGGGCGGCGTTCGCGCCCGGCCCGCCGTGGACCGCGCCGCCGGGATGGGCCGCGGCGCCGGCGAGGTACAGCCGGTCGACGGGCGTGTCGGACCGGCCGAGGCCCGGCACCGGGCGGAAGAACAGCTGCTGGTGGATCGCCGTCGTGCCGCCGTTGACCGCGCCGCCGACGAGGTTCGCGTCGTGGCCGGCCAGCTCCGCCGGGCCCTGCACGCGGCGGGCGAGGATCAGGTCCCGGAACCCGGGTGCGTTGCGCTCCACTGTCTCCTCGATGCGTTCGGCCTGCCGCCGCACCGTGTCGCGGTCGCTGCCGCGCGGGATGTGCGTGTAGGCCCAGACGGATTCCGTCCCGGCGGGAGAGCGGCTCGGATCCGCGGTCGTCATCTGGCCCAGCAGGAGAAACGGCTGTTCGGGCACGCGGTCTCGGGCCAGGTCCGCGCCGAAAGCGGATAGTCCGTCCTCGTCGCAGCCTAAGTGGACGGTGCCCGCGCCGCGTGCGTCCTTCGCGGTCCACGGGATCGGTTCGGACAGCGCCCAATCGACCTTCACCGTCGCACTGTCCCATTCGAACTTCTGGAGATCCGCCAGCAACCGCGAGGGCAGCCATTCCGGCGCGACGAGGTTGCCGTACAACGTGTCCGCGGCGACGTCGGCCAGCACCGCCTTGCGGGCCCGGATCGGCTCGCCGTCCGCGCAGCGCACGCCGACCGCCTTGCCGCGCGCCACGAGCACCTCGGTCACCGAGACTCCACAATGGACAGAACCGCCGTTGGCGCGGAGCCGGCGTGCCAACGCGGCCGCCAGTTCGCTCGCGCCGCCCTCGGGCACCGGGAATCCGACGTCCTGGGCGAGCATCCCCAGCAGCCAGCCGAACACCGCGCTTCCGGCGTTGTCGACGGAAAGGTCGCTGTGCGCGGCGTTTCCGGACAGCAGCAGCCGCGCGCCCTCGCCGGCGAAACGTTCGCGGGCGAACCGGCGGGCGGGAGCCGTGAGCATCCGCGCGAGCCGCAGCAGTTCGGCGGTTCCGGTGCGCCGCAGGAACCGGGCGCCGGCCCGGACCGGCGGGAACGGAGTGAACAACGCGTCCAGGAACTCGTCGCGGAACCCTTGCCATTGCGCGAAAAGCTCTCGCCACGATGCCGCGTCCGCGGGGGCGAACCGGGCGATCGATTCCGCGGTGCGGTCGAGGTTGCGGGAGAGGACGGCGCAGCGGTCGTCCGGGAAGACGTGCGCGAGCGCGTCCGGCGCGTGCCGCCAGCGCAGGCCGTGCTCGGTCAGGCCGAGTCCGCGGAGCACCGGGGACGCCGCGCCGAGCGGGAAAAAGGCGGCGCACAGGTCCGAGCGGAAGCCGGGGGCGGTGATCTCCTCGGTGCGCAAGGCCCCGCCCGGGGCGGGTTGTTCTTCCAGGACGACGACATCCCAGCCCCGGTCGGCGAGGAGGTTGGCCGCGACGAGGCCGTTGTGCCCGGCCCCGACGACGATCGCGTCGGCGGTGTGCACGGGCTCAGGCCTGCGACTGGCGGGTCGGCCGGCCCCGGCCCAGCGCCCGCGCGCGGTCGAGCGGACCGGGTCGCGACGAGGCGAGCGGAGCCGACGCCGCGCCCTCCTTCCGGCGCATCCCGGCGACCAGGTCCTCGACGGTTTCGGCCGAGCTGTACCGGGGCGTCCAGCCGAGCACGAGCTGTGCCCGCGAGGTGTCGACCAGCGCGGCGCGGTCGGCCAGTTCGAGCCAGCCCGGGTGCAGCGGCTGAAGCCCGGCGAGCCACGCCGCGCGAGCGACGGTCCGCGCGGCCGCCTTCGGAACCGGCACGCGGGTGCCGCCGACCGCGTGCGCGAACGCCGACGCGTCCAGCACGTCGTCGGCGGCGAGATTGAACGGGCCCACCGCCCGCTGTTCGAGAGCCAGCCGGAACGCTTCGGCGACGTCGTCGGTGTGCACGGCCTGCAGTCGCAGTCCCCGCCACAGCGGGATCGGCGAGAACCGGCCGCCGATCAGGTTCGGCGGCAGCACCGGCGGGAGCAGCCACCGGGTGAATTCCCCCGCAGCGCGCCGCTGCAGGATCGCGCACGGCCGCATCCGCGCGACGGCGACGTCCGGATGCGCGGAGGAGAACAGGTCCAGCGCCTCTTCCAGATCCGCTTTGCCCCGGCTGTACGCGCTTTCCGCGATCCCGCGGCACGGCCATTCCTCGGTGACTTTTTCGTCGTTCGGTTCCGGTGCGTAGGCCGCCGCCGAGGACGCGCACAGCAGACGCTCGACGCCTGCGTCGCCGACGGCTTTCAGCACGTTCGCGGTGCCGCCTTCGTTGGTGCGCGCCATCGGCGGGTCGCTCCAGGCGGGGGAGATGGCCCAGGCGAGATGCACGACCGCGTCCGCGCCGGTGAAAACCTTCGTCAACGACTCCGCGGCGCCCGGCGCGCCGATGTCGAGTGAATGCCACTCCGCGCGCGAGTACGGTTCCGCGGCGCGATCCGGCGTCCGGCGGGCGACGCCGGTGATCTCGTGGCCGGGGCCGAGGGCGCGCAGCAGTGCCGTGCCGACGTTGCCGCTGGCGCCTGTGATCACGATCCGCATGCGGGCCGTTTACCCGCTCCGCACCGGCGGAAACGCGGCGCTGGTCACCGCCCGGCTGAGCCTGCCTCGGGAGGCGCGACGTCGAGCGCGGCTTCGGTGCTGGCCTGGGGAGAGGCGCCGGTCGCGTAGGCGAGGGATCGGGCCGAGAGGGCGCGGACCTTGACGTTTTCCCGCTGCGACGGCTCGACGAGCACGGCCAACGCCTCGTCGGCGCCGATCTGCCGGAGCGTGCGAAGGGCGGCCGCCACCGTCCCCGGAGCGGGTTGCCGCTGAGGGGACGGTGGCGGCAGGGACCCCCGGTCAGCCGCCGCAGGCGGGAACTGGGGCGACGTCCACGGCGGCGTCGATGACCTCGCCCGTGGTGTGGTTGACCGCGTGCGCGGTCATGTGCTGGTTGGTGCCCGGGTGGTTGGCGGTCGGGTGCTGCTCCCTGATCCCGGTGGCGGTCGAGACGTCGTCACCGGTGAAGAAGATCTGCCCGTTGTCGGCGAACGTGATCGACCACACCTGGCCGGGAACGTTGGTGTGGATCTCGAACTCCTCGCCGACGACGAAGCTCCCGCCGGGCCCGTCGTCGTCGTGCTTGGACTTCAGCGTCCACGACGTTCCCATGCTCCCGGCGCCGTCGGCCTCCGAGGTGGGACCGCACCGCCGGCTGGCCTCGGCGTTCCCGGTGACGACAAGGCTGAGCAAACCAGCGACGACCGTGGTCGCCGCAATGTGCTTGTACCGCAAGGGAATCCTCCCTGTTCTCAGCAATTTATTGGCTGCTCCTGTCGATACGCGACAGGGTTACAGGGGCAAGGAACGCGGTCAGGGTTCGTGGTTCGGCGCGGCGGCAGAAACCGCGCGCGTTAAGACGCCCGTCACAGGTCGTCCAGTCCCATTTGACTTCTCACCCGAACACATGTTCGACTCCCGTCTCGGGTCGCCGGGAACCGGGGCGGCCCGGGAACGTGGAAGCGAGTGACCTGAGGTGAGCGAGTGGCCGTCGACCGTGCGGAGAGTGGATCCGCCGATTCCGGTGTGGGTGGGCGTGCGCAAGCTGCTCGTGCTCGGCACCGACCTCCTCGCGCCGCGGAACCGGGCCGGGCTGCGGATCGAGACCGAGCATCCGGGGCTGCTGTTCGAATGGGCGCGTCGCGAGGACGGCGGGCTGCTCGGCTGGGTCACCTACCAGCTCGTCACCGCCGACGACCAGTGGTCGCGGCCGGTCAGCCACTACGTGCCCGCGCACCTGCTTCGCCGCCGCGGGCCCGCGCGCCGGCAGCAGTACGGCGACTACCGGCCCCGGACCCACGGGTGACCGCACGCGGGTAGTAATTTCCCTTGCGAGCGAGGGGAGCGGACGAGAAGTGGCACGTCTTCATGTCGGCTGCGCGATGTGGACGCACAAGGCGTGGCCGGGGCGGTTCCTGCCGCAGTCGCTGCCCGCCAAGGAACGCCTGCGGGCCTACGCCGGCTGGTGCAACGCGGTCGAAGGCAACACCACCTTCTACGCGACTCCCGCCCGGACCACCGTCGAGACCTGGGCGGAGCAGACCGGCCCGGATTTCCGGTTCGTCGTCAAAGTGCCCAAGACCGTCACGCACGAGCGGCGGTTCGCCGGGGTCGAGACCGAGATGCGGGCGTTCCTGGACGCGATCGAGCCCCTCGGCGAGCGGGCGGTGCTGTGGACCCAGGTGCCCGGCTCGTTCGGCCCTTCGGACGTCGACGCGCTCGGCCGGTTCCTGCGCCGTCTTCCCGCCAATCTCCGGCGCGCGGTGGAAGTGCGGCACCCGGAGTTCTTCGCCGACGCCAGCGCGACGTCGGCGCTGGAGGGGACGCTCGCCACGGCGGACGCCGAGTGGGTGCCGTTCGACACCACCGTCTTCTTCCAGCGCCCGCCGGCCAGCGAGGCCGAACAGGACGCCTGGGCCAAGAAGCCGCGGCTGCCGCGCCGGACGCGGGCGTTGACCGACCGGCCGGTCGTCCGCTACCTGGGCCGGGACTCGGTGGAGGAGACCGTCGAGGGATGGCGGCCGTGGGCCGAGGTGGTCGCGGGCTGGCTGCGCGAAGGTCGTTCGCCGACGGTTTTCCTGCACACGCCCGACAACGACGAAGCACCGGCGCTCGCCCGCCGGTTCCACGACGACGTCCGCGCGCTGGCGCCTGAGCTGGACGCCTTGCCCGAACCGGAGCCGATCGAGCCCGCGACGTTGTTCTGAGCGAGGGCGGAATCAGCCCGGCGCGGAATCCCGTGCCACTGCCAGAACCCGTTCCACGGCCGGATCCCGTTGTCCCGCACGGACGGCCGCGACGACGGTCAATGCCAGGTCGTCGTCCCGGCGGGTGGTTTCCAGCGTCCGGAACACCACCCCGGGCAGCGCTCCGGCAGGCACCTGTTCGGGCACCAGGCACACGCAGCTTCCCGCGGCGACGTGGCTGGTCAAGCCGGGGAGGCTGTCCGCGCGGGCGCCGTCGCGCGGGGCGAAACCGGCTGCGCGGCACGCGGCGGCGACCTGTTCGGCGAGCCCGGCCAGCGCGGTCAGCGAGGGCAGCGAGAAGTTTTCGCCCGCGAGGTCGGTCAGCCGCAGGGTGGCGCGCTCGGCCAGCGGATGTCCGGCGGGCAGCGCGACGGCGAGCCGTTCGGCCGCCACCGTGCGTAGGTCCAGGCCGTCCGGGTCGGCGAGCGGGCCGCGCACGAAGGCGAGGTCGAGTCTCCCGGAACGGACCATCGACGCCAGTTCGGCCGAGGTGTTCTGGTGCAGGTGCAGGCGCAGCCCGGGAAAACGGTCCCGCGTCAGCCGGAGCACGCGCGGCAGGAACGTGTAGGAAATGCCGCTGATGAACCCGAGGTGCAGTTCGCCCTCGGCGCCGTCGGCGATCCGCCGCGCGCGGCCGACGGCGGCCTGCTGGGCTTCGAGCAGATGCCGGGCGTCCCGGGCGAACGCGGCGCCGGCCGCGGTCAGCCGCACGGCGCGGGTGCTGCGCTCCAGCAGCCGCACGCCGAGGCCGCGTTCGAGGCGCTGGATCGCCTGGCTCAGCGGCGGCTGGCTGATCGAAAGGCGTTCGGCGGCCCGGCCGAAGTGCTCCTCCTCGGCCAGCACGACGAACTGCTCCAGCAGGCGAGTCGTCAGATCCATATCCCCAAGCATATGGATAACGGGTCAAGAAGTATTGGCGGCAGATGAATGACCTCGACTTGACTGAGTGCAGCCGAGGACGCAGGAGGTACGAGGGATGGACGGGACGCCCACCGGGCCGCTGACCGGATTGCGGATCGTCGAGCTGGCGACGGTGATCATGGGCCCGTACGCGGGCGCGCAGCTGGCCGACCTCGGCGCGGAGGTCGTCAAGGTCGAGGCGCCCGGCGGGGATCCGACCCGGCACTTCGAACCGCGCCGGCACGACGGGATGGCGGGCGCGGCGCTGAACTTCAACCGCAACAAGCGCAGCGTGTGCCTCGACCTGAAGACCGGAGCCGGGCGGGACGCGTTGCTCGCGCTTCTGGACACTGCCGACGCGTTCGTCACCAATGTCCGGCCGGGCGCGCTGCGCAGGCTCGGGCTGGCCTACGACGACCTGGCAGCCGACCGCCCCGGGCTCGTCTACGTGAACGCGCAGGGTTTCCGGAGCGATTCCGCGCTCGGCGACAACGCCGCCTACGACGACATCCTCCAGGCCGCCTCCGGGCTGGTCTGGCTGAACGAACAGGTCACCGGCGAGGCCTATTACGTGCCGACCGTGCTGGCGGACAAGGTGTGCGGCCTGTTCATCGTCCAGTCCGTGCTGGCCGCGCTGCGCCATCGCGACCGCACCGGCGAGGGCCAGCACGTCGAGGTGCCGATGGCCGACACCATGATCGCGTTCAACCTCGTCGAGCACCTCGCCGGAGCCTCGCTGGAACCGGCGGAGGAGCCCGGATACGGCTACCCGCGCGTCCTGAGCAAGCAGCGGCGGGCGTGCCGCACGGCCGACGGGTGGATGTGCATCCTGCCCTATAACGACCGCAACTGGCGCGACTTTTTCGCCCGCGCGGGCCGTCCCGAGCTTTCTGCCGACCCGCGCTTCGCGGACATGCCTGCCCGCGTCGCGCACGCCGACGAGCTGTATAGCCAGGTCCGCGAACTCACCCCGCAGTTCACTTCCGCGCAGTGGCAGGAGTTCTGCGACCGCGTCAGCATTCCCGCGCATCCCGTGTACAGCCTCCAGGAGGCGGCCGAGAGCGAGTACGCCCGGCAAGGCGGTCTCGTCCGGACGGTTCAGCATCCGACCGAGGGCGCCTGCCGTCTCGTGGCCCCGCCGGTGCGCTACTCCCGCACCCCGCCGGGGATCTACCGACAGTTCCCGCCCGTCGGCGCGGACACCGCCGAAGTGCTGGCCGAAGCGGGTTTCGACCCGGCCCGGCTCGACTGAACCTGTTCTGTCCCAGCGACAACGCCGTCGTCCCGAGGAGAACCCATGGCACCGTCCGAACCTCTCGCCCCGCGCCCCGGGAGGGCGTGGACCGTCACCGCGCTCGTGCTGCTGTTCCTGCTGATCAACTACGCGGACAAGACCGTGGTCGGGCTCGCCGCCGAGCCGATCATGAAAGACCTCGGCCTCGGCGAGGAGCATTACGCCCTCGTCCAGTCCAGTTTCTATTTCCTGTTCAGCGTTTCCGGCATCGTCGTCGGGTTCGCCGCCGCCAAGCGCCGCACAACCCGGGTCATGGCCGTGCTCGCCCTCGTCTGGGGACTGACCGCGCTGCCCATGGCGGCCGGGCTCGGCTTCGGCGCCTTGCTCGCTTCGCGGATCGCGCTCGGCGCGGCGGAAGGGCCCGCGGTGCCCGCGGCGACGCACACCGTCTACGGCTGGTTCGCCACCCGCGACCGGGCGCTGCCCAACGCTTTGGTCCACATTGGACCAACCCTCGGCGTCGTGGCGAGCGCGCCGCTGCTCAGCTGGATCATCGCGGACTTCGGCTACCGGACCGCGTTCGGCGTCCTGTTCGCGCTGTCGGTGGTGTGGGCTGGCGCGTGGCTGTTATTCGCGAACGACGGTCCTTACGCCAAGTCCACTGTGTCCTCCGGCGTGAGCCGCGAACCGGTGCCGTACCGCGTGTTTTTCCGGTCGGGAACGGTGCTCGGCGCGGTCCTCGCGGGTTTCGTCGCGTTCTGGGCGACTACCACCGCGTTGGGTTTCCTGCCCCGCTACCTGTCGTCCGGGCTCGGGATCGGGCCTCAGCAGGCGGGCACGCTCTCCGCGCTGCCGTCCTTGTTCGCGACCGTCGTGATCCTGGTGATGGGCGCGGTTTCCACGCGGTTCCGCCGCCGGGGAGCGGGCAGTCGCCGCGCGTACTGCCTGCCCGGGATGGCGCTGCTCGCCGTCTCAGGAGTCGCCATGATTCTCTTTCCGCACACGGAAAAGGCCACGGCGATCGTGCTGATCGCGGTCGCGTTCGGTCTGCCGAGCGCGTTTTATCCGATGGTGTGGCTGCTGATCGGAGAGCTGGTTCCGCCCGAACGCCGTCTCGCCGTGACCGCCGCGACGACCGCCATCGCCACCTCGGCCGGGGTGTTCGCGCCGCTGGTGATGGGCGGTTTCCTCACCGCGCGAAACGGTTATGCGGCGGGGTTCGGGGTGTGCGGCGCGCTGTTGCTGGCGGGAGCGGTCGTGGGCACGGTGCTGATCAATCCGGAACGAGACCAGCGGCGGCTGCCTGCGCTGTCCCGGGAAAGTGTCAGTGCCGCATGAAGCGTACCGACGAAGATGGAATCGCCACCCTTGTCCTCGACTCGCCGCACAACCGCAACGCCCTGTCGGTCCGGCTGGTCGGCGAACTCACTGCGCAGCTGAGCCGCGCCGCCGAGGATCCGGCGGTCCGCGCGGTGTTGCTCACTCACACCGGCGAGACGTTCTGCTCAGGCATCGACCTGGCCGAAGCCCGCGCCGGCACCGGGCTCAGCACCGAGCAGCTGACCGGTCTGCTGCGCACGGTGGTCGAGATGCCGAAACCGGTGGTTGCTCGCGTGACCGGGCACACCAGGGCGGGCGGGCTCGGGCTGCTCGGCGCGTGCGACATCGTCGCGGCGAGCCCGGCCGCGAGTTTCGCGTTCACCGAAGTGCGCATCGGGCTCGCCCCGGCCGTCCTGTCGACCACCGTGCTCCCGCGCTTGGATCCGCGGGCCGCTTCTCGCTATTACCTGACCGGAGAACGCTTCGACGCCGCCGAGGCCGCCCGCATCGGCTTGATCACGCTGGCCGCGGACGACGTCGACGAGGCGCTCGACCCGGTACTCGCCGGGCTGCGCGCCGCCGCACCCGGGGCACTCGCCGCCGCCAAGCACCTGACCACGACAGCCGCTCGGCAGTTCTTCGGCACCCACGCGAGCGAGCTGGCCGCGCTCGCCGCGCGGCTCGGCGACGGTGCCGAGGCCAAAGAAGGGATCGCGTCCTTTCTCGAACGCCGAAGCCCTGCTTGGGCGGAAACCCGTTTCACCATCAGGAAGGAGTCGCGATGACGTCCACACCTGGTCTCGACGTCCGCGTCGAAGACCATGTCGGCTGGATCGTCCTGGACCGGCCGCGGCAGAAGAACGCCTTCACCGGCGAAATGCTGCGTGTTTGGGCCGAGTCGTACCGCGCTTTCCAAGCCGACGACCAGGTTCGCGCCGTAGTCGTCACCGGAACCGGCGACGCCTTCTGTGCGGGAGCCGACCTCGGTGACCTCGGCCAGCCACGCACCCCGCTGGGCAGCAGGCGGCTGATGACCGAGCACGTGCACCCGGTGGCCATGGCCGCGGAAGACCTCGCCAAACCGCTGATCGCCGCCGTCAACGGGGCCGCGGTCGGCGCGGGCATGGACATGGCCCTGATGTGCGATTACCGGATCGCCTCCGAGCGCGCGCGGTTTTCGGAAGGGTACGTGCGGGTCGGCCTCGTCCCCGGCGACGGCGGCTGCCATTACCTGCCGCGGATCGTCGGCCGGTCTCGGGCGCTGCGGCTGCTGTGGACCGGCGAGTTCGTCGACGCGGACCAGGCGCTGGCCTGGGGGCTGGCGGACGAGACCTGCCCGCACGACGAGCTTCCGGCGCGGGCCAGGGAATTCGCCGCGACACTGGCGTCCCGGCCGCCCGTCGCCGTCGAGCTGATCAAGCGCGCGGTGCGGGCGGGAGAACACGCGGACCTGCGGACCTCGCTGGACCTGATCGCCTCGCACCAAGCCGTCGTCCAGTCGACCGCCGACTCCGCCGAAGCGCTCGCGGCGTTCGTCGGCAAGCGTTCGGCGCAGTACCTCGGAGAGTGAGCCAGATGACCGAAGACCTTCGCCGCCGGGTGCGGGATTTCCTCGCCGCGCACCCGTTCACCCCGCGTTGCGATTCCTGGGCGGGCTCCTACGACCTGGACTTCAGCCGCGAACTCGGCAAAGCCGGGCTGCTGGCCGTTTCCTGGCCCGAGCGCCTCGGCGGCGGTGGCGGTACGGCTGTCGACCGGCTCGTCGTCACCGAAGAACTGCTGCGCGCCGGCGCCCCGCTGGCCGCGCACTGGGTCGGCGAACGGCAGATCGGACCGACCCTGCTCCGGCACGGCAGCCCCGAGCTGCAAGAGGAATTCTGCCCGCCGCTGGCGCGCGCGGAGTGCACCTTCGCGCTGGGGATGAGCGAGCCGGACGCCGGTTCGGACCTGGCGTCGCTGCGCACGTCCGCCGTCCGGGACGGCGACGGCTGGCGCATCACCGGACGCAAGATCTGGACCAGCGGTGCGCACCGGGCGAGCCACCTGTACGTCCTCGCCCGCACCTCCCGGGAAGCCGACCGCCACGACGGGCTCACGGAGTTCGTTGTCGCGCTGGATTCCCCAGGGATCACCGTCACGCCGATCCTGGACCTGCGCGGCGAGCACCACTTCAACGAGGTGGTCCTGGACGAGGTGGCTGTTCCGGGCCGGTGGGCGATCGGCCGCGTCGGCGAGGGCTGGCGGCAGGTCGTCGGGCAGCTCGCCTTCGAACGGGGCGGCCCGGAACGGTTCCTCTCGACCTATCCACTGCTGTCCGCCGTGCTCGACGCGGGACTCGTCGACGACACTGCCCGGCGGGGACTGCGCGCGCTGGCCGCGCGGTTGCAGATCTTGCGAGCCTGGGTGCTGGAGACCGCGCAGGTGCTCGACGCGGGCGGCTCCCCGGTCGTGCCCGCCGCGACGAGCAAATACCTCGGCCACCAGTTCGAGCTGAGCGTCATCGACTGGGCGCGGCCGCTCATGCCTAGAGCCACTCCCACCGTCCGCGCGCTTTACGACCAGGCGCTCGCCGCTTCACCCGCCTCAGGCATCCGGGGCGGCGCCGCCCCAGTCATGCTGTCGATGATCGCTAGGGACAACTGATGGCCACACCCACCCTGGAAGCCGACCTGGACGCCTCGGTCAGCGAGGTGATCGCGGGCTGGGAACGACCCGGCGACCTGCGCGAGCAGTGGCGGATCGCTGCGGAGCTCGGCTGGACGACCATTCTGGACGACCTCCGCGCCGACGCACCGGAGCAGGACCTCATCGACGCGGCCTGCGGTGCGGTCACCGCCCTCGGGCGCGGCGGGATCGCGCTCCCGCTCCGCCAGACGCTGGTCGCCCGTGCCGGGACGCCGCTGTCCACAGTGGACGCCATCGCCGTGCACTCGGCCGCACAGGGCATCTGGGCGCCGATCGCGGACGCCGGCGCGTTCGAAGAAGCCGGACGAGACCTCGCGGACCGGCCGTATTCCCTGGTGCCACCGGCGGAAGTCCCGTTGCGGCGCACCGCATTGTCCGAAGTCCTCCGGCTCCAGGAGATGCTCGGCGCGGCCCAGGGCGCGGTCGCCGAAGCCCGGCGGTACGTGACCGAACGCGTCCAGTTCGGCAAGCCGCTCGCCGCCATCCCCGCGGTGCGGACGACGCTGGGACAGCTGAAAGTCGATGTCCGGCAACTGGAAACGGTTACGCACGAGGTCAGGCTCCGCCTTTCCGGCGACAGCCGCGCACTTGCCTTCGCGCTGGCCACCGCCCGCGAGGTCGCCGCGACTGTGGTGCCGCGCATCGCCCAAACCGCGCACCAGCTGCACGGCGCGATGGGTGTCACGTACGAAGCCGCACTGCATTGGCGGACCAGGCTGCTCTGGGCGGATTGCGACGAGGGCGCGCGCTGGGGCGACGACGGTGCCGACGCGGTGCCGGTCGAGGAGACGGCCCTGTGGTCGCTGACCGCTCCCTACTCAGCCGGGACGAACGCGATCAGCCGCTGATGAGGATCGTCGACCACCTGCAGCACGATCTGGTCCAGCGTCTCTTCGACGCCGTCCGGCAGGCGGAGTCGCACCCGGAGGCGGGTGTGCGGCAGTACGACGTCGTTGCGTTCCCAGAGGGTCTTGAAACCGGGATCCGTGCGGAGCAACTCGTCGAGCCACTCTCCGGTCGGCGGCCCCGCCGAGGTGCTCGCGCGCACGATGCCGATCACGGTGCGCCGCATCGCTTCCAGGTCCGCGAACCGGCACTGGAGCACCGGATCGGAGTACAGCATCTGCACGTACCGGCGGCGCTCCGGCGGGACCGCGCCGAAATCGGTCAGCAGCCGGACCGCGGCGGCGTTCCAGGCCAGGACCGTCGTCGCCGGTCCGACGAGGAGCGCGGGCACCTCGCCCATCCGGTCGACGAGGCGGCGCAGCGGATCGCTCGGCTCGGGATTCGCCGGCGGGGCGTCGGGGGCGGCGACGAGGTCCAGGGCGTACCGGGTCTGGTCGGCGTCGAGCCCGAGCGCGGCGGCGACGCGGCGGATCACGTCGGTGCTCGGCAGGACCCGGCCCTGTTCGATCCTCGTGTAGTACTCGTCGCTGACGAAGGCCAGCGCCGCGACCTCGGCACGCCGGAGGCCCGGCACCTGCCGCCGCTTCGGATCGGCTGAGGCGGGCGGCGAGGCCTCGTCGCGGCGGGCGTGCAGGAACGCTCCGAGCTGGGTAAGCCGGGGGTCGCGCGCCATCAGCGGCTCCGGGGGAGGGGGATCGGATCCTTCCCCTCCCGGACCCGGCGCTCGCGGCGCACGGTGGAGGCATGACCGACCGCGCACGCATCGACGTCCACACCCACCTGGTCCCTCCGTTCTGGGGCGAGGCCCTCGCACAGCACGGCGGCGACCCGTCAGGCTGGACGCTGCCGCCGTGGACGCCGGACGACCACCTGAAATTCATGGACGCCAACGGCATCGCCACGAGCCTACTGTCGCTCACCGCCCCGAGCGTGACGGGCTGGGCGGGCGCGGCGCGTCGCGAGACGGCCCGCCGCGTCAACGAATACACCGCCGACCTGGTGCGGGAACGCCCCGACCGGTTCGGGTTGTTCGCCACGGTCCCGCTGCCCGATGCGGACGGCGCGGTCGCGGAGGTCGACCACGCGTATGGAGCGCTCCAGGCCGACGGCGTGGTGCTGCTGTCCAACTACGACGGCGTCTACCTGGGCGACGACCGTTACACGCCGCTGTGGGAAGCACTGGACCGGCAGCGCGCGGTGGTCTTCATCCATCCCGCGCATCCGCTCGTCCCGCTGCTGCCCGGGATTCCGGGGCCGCTGGTGGACTATCCCTTCGACACCACCCGCAACGCGGTGCACATGGTGTTCCACGGGATCACCGAGCGCTACCCGAACGTGCGGATCATCCTTTCGCACGCGGGCGGTTTCGTGCCGTTCGCGGCGTTGCGGTTCTGCCAGATCCAGGCCGCGCTGGAGCCTGCCGGGCCTACGGCCGAGGACTTCCTGGCGCGGTTCCGGAGCTTCTGCTGGGACACGGCGTTGTCGTCGGGGGAGTACGCGTTCGGGGCGCTTGCCCGGTTCGCCGATCCTGGGCGGATTCTCTACGGGAGCGACTTTCCTTACGCGCCACCGCAAGTGGGCACGAGGTTCACTGAGATCCTGGACGAGGAAAGCGGGTTGGCTCCGGAGCAATCCCGCGCGATCGACTTCGGCAACGCCCGCTCGCTTTTCCCGCGACTGGGCTGAAAAACGAACGCTTCCGGCCGTGCTGAACCACAGCACGGCCGGACGTCTGTTCAGGCCACCGGTGAATACGCCGTCGCGTCGCCGACCCGCGCGGTACTGCGGACCCCGTCGACACTGACCGGCACGTCGCCGGACACGGTGACCCGGTGCAGGCGGCGCGGAAGATCGTCGTAATCCGCGACCCCGTAATGCTGGCTCGCGCGGTTGTCCCAGATCGCGACATCGCCCGGCGCCCAGTGCCAGCGCACGGTGTTCTCCAGCCGGGTCACGCGGGCTTGGAGGAGTTCGAAGATCGCCGCCGATTCGGTGCTGGACAAGCCGACCAGGCGCTTCACGAAGTGCCCCAGCAGCAGGACCCGCTCGCCCGTTTCCGGGTGCACGCGGACGACCGGGTGTTCGGTTTCGTAGATCTCGGACCGGAATTCGTCGCGATAGGACTGTTCCTTCACGTCGACCCCGCCGACGCGGTATTCGTCCGCGCGGCCGGCGTAGTCGTGGGCGTTGGTGTGCACCGCCCACAGCCGTTCCGCCAGCGCCCGCAGCGACGCGGGCAGCTTGGCGTACGCGTTCGCGGTGTTCGCCCACGTCGTGCTGCCGCCGTAGGCGGGGAGAGTGACCGCGCGCAGCAGGCTGATCGCCGGGATCCGGTCGACGAACGTGACGTCGGAATGCCAGCTGTTGGCTTTTCCGTGCTGCGCGTCGATCGGCAGGATGTTCCCCAGCCCGGTGCTGCGGACGGTCGGATGCGGCTGCGTGAGCCCGCCGAGCAGCCGGGCGAACGCCTGCTGCCCTTCGTCGTCGAGATGGTGCTGCTCGCGGAAAAAGATCACTTTGTTCGCGAGCAAAGCGGCACGGATCTGCGCGACGGTGTCGGCGGGCAGATCGCCGCCGAGCCGGATTCCGTCGATGCGGGCGCCGATGTCGGCGCCGATCTTGTGCACGGCGAGGCGCGTGTCCACTGCGTCGGCGAGGGTCATCAGGTACTCCCATTCGGTGTGCTCGGCTGCCTTCAAGACTGGGCGGCCGCGAGCCCGGAAAGCAAGATTGCGCTCAGGGTGAAACAAATTCGTCCCAGAATCCGGGCAGCGGGCCCGAGTCCGGGATGTGGGACGTCGTTGCCTGCCGGAAATCCTGCTGCCAGCCTGATCCGCACGCCGCTTCCGGCAATTCCGTGCTCCCTTTTCCCCTGGTCGAAAAAAGGACGTGCCACCGTGACCACGAGCCGAAGGAACTTTCTGGGACTTGCCCTCGCGGGGCTCGCGGCGACGGCGGCCGGCTGCGCCGCGGCGAGCGGCGGCACCACGAAAACCCTGCGCTACCAGGGCTGGGCGGGCCAGGTCACGCCGCCCGAACTCGCCGCCGACCTGGGCTACCTCGGCGACGTGACGCTGCAGTGGGTGGGCGACACGATCAGCGGGCCGCAGGACATCCAGTCCGCGGCGACCGGCCAGGTGGACTTCGGCGGCGCGTTCAACGGAGCGGTCGTCAAACTCGCCGCGGCCGGGGCCCCGATCACCTCGGTGCTCGGCTACTACGGCGTGGACAAGCTGGAGTTCAACGGCTTCTACGTGCTGGAAAACAGCCCGATCCGCGGCCCGCGCGACCTGGCGGGCAAGAAGATCGGCATGAACACCCTCGGCGCGCACTCCGAGGCGATGCTCGACATCTACCTCCAGCGCCACGGAGTGTCCAAAGAGGACATCGCGAAGGCGGAACCGGTCGCGCTGCCCCCGGTGAACACCGAACAATCGCTGCGCCAAGGCAACATCGAGGTGGCCGTGCTGGACGGCATCCTGCGCGACAAGGCGCTCGCCCGCGGCGGCATCCGGCCGTTGTTCACCGATTACGAGCTGCTCGGCGCGTTCACCGCCGGGACCTACGTGCTGCGAAAGGACTTCATCGAACGCAATCCGGACACCGTGCGCACGTTCGTCAGCGGAGTGGCCAAGGCCATCGAATGGAGCAAGACCACGCCGCGCGAGAAGGTGATCGAACGCTTCACGAAGATCGTCAAGGGCCGCAACCGGAACGAAGACACCGACCCGCTGAAGTATTGGGATTCCTGGGGCGTCGCGGACAACGGCGGCGTGATCACCGACAAGGAACTGCAGCTCTGGATCGACTGGCTGGGCGGGCGCGGCGACATCCGGCCGGGCTCGGTCAAGGCGGGCGACCTCTACACCAACAAGTTCAACTCGTACGCGAAGGGCCAGTGATGAGCGGGGTGCACAGCGGAATCAGGTTCGCCGACGTCGGCAAAACCTTTCCGGCACGGGGATCCGGCGGCGAGCTGACCGCGCTCGCCGGGATCGACCTGGAGATCGGAGCGGGCGAGTTCGCGGTGATCGTCGGGCCGAGCGGCTGCGGCAAATCGACGCTACTGGACCTGCTCGGCGGGCTCGCCGAACCGGACACCGGGCTGATCCAGCTCGACGGGGCGCCGGTGCGCGGACCCGGGCGGGACCGGGGGATCGTGTTCCAGCAGTACGCGTTGCTGCCGTGGCGCACCGCGCAGGGCAACGTCGAATTCGGCCTGGAGGCGACCGGGGTGCGCCGGGCCGACCGGGCGCGGCGGGCGAGGGAGTACCTCGATCTCGTCGGGCTGCTGGAATTCGCCGACCGGCATCCGCACGAACTGTCCGGCGGCATGAAACAGCGCGTCGCCATCGCGCGCAGCCTCGCCTACGACCCGGACGTGCTGCTGATGGACGAGCCGTTCGCCGCGCTGGACGCCCAGACCCGGGAGTCGCTGCAGGACGAGCTGCTGCGGATCTGGCGGCGTACCGGGAAAACTGTCCTGTTCATCACCCACAGCATCGACGAGGCCGTCTATTTAGGACAGCGCGTCGTGGTCCTGACGTCGCGGCCGGGCCAGGTGAAGAGCGTGGTCGAGATCGATCTGCCGAGGCGCGACGAAGTGGCGGACGTCCGCTCGACCGGCGAGTTCGCCCGGTACCGGCACGCGATCTGGGAACTGCTGCACGACGAGGTGGCCCGGGCGCACGAACTGGAGAAGGAGGCCGTCGGAGCATGAGCGTCACTACTGTCCCGGAGACCACGAGAACCGAGCGGACTGAGCCCGCGGCAACCCGGCCCCGCGCCGGACGCGGCCGTTTCCAAGCCGTCTTCGTGAAGAGCATCGCGTTGATCCTGCTGCTCGCGGCGTGGGAGATCGCCCCGCGCACGGGCCTGGTGGACCCGGTTTTCCTGCCGCCGTTCCACACCGTCCTCGGCGCGCTGGCGGATTTGGCGGGCAACGGGCAGCTCGCCGCCAACGCCGGGGCCAGCCTCACCCGGTCGCTGGCCGGATTCGCCCTCGCCGTCGTGACTGCGGTGCCGCTCGGCGTCCTGATCGGCTGGTACAAACCGGTTTCGGACGTGCTGACCCCGCTGGTGCAGGTGTTCCTCAACACCGCGGCGCTGGCGCTGTTGCCGGTGTTCGTGCTGATCCTCGGCATCGGCGAGACGTCGAAGATCGCCATCGTCTTCTACGCCTGCACCTGGCCGATCCTGCTCAACACCATCAGCGCGGTGCGCTCGGTCGACCCGACCCTGCTCAAGCTGGCGCGTTCGCTGGACCTGTCCGCGCCGCGGCTGTTCGCCCGGGTGGTGCTGCCCGCGTCGGTGCCCACGATTTTCACCGGGATCCGGCTCGCAGGCGCGGCGGCGATCGTCGTCGTGATCGCCGCGGAGATGGTCGGCGCGAAGGCCGGGCTCGGCTACCTGATCAACTTCTCGCAGTACAACTTCGCCATCCCGCAGATGTACGCCGGAATCGTCGCGATCTCCGTTCTCGGCGTCGCGTTCAACCAGCTGCTCGTGACCGTCGAACGGCGGTTCACGTCCTGGCGCACGGAAGGGACCGTCTGATGGAAACGCTCGACTTGACCGCCGACGTGTTCGTGGCGGGCGGCGGCCCGGCCGCGACGTGGGCGGCGCTGCACGCGGCCCGCGACGGCGCGGATGTCGTACTGGCGGACAAAGGCTACTGCGGAACCAGCGGCGCGACGGCCGCCGCGGGCACCGGCGTCTGGTACGTGCCCCCGGACCCGGCCGCGCGGGAGGCGGCGATGGACTCCCGCGAGGAGCTCGGCGGCAGGCTCGCCGACCGGCGGTGGGCGGCCCGGGTGCTGGACGAGACCTACGAACGGGTCAACGAACTCGCGGTCGCCGCCCGGTTCCCGTTCCCCGTCAGCCCGGACGGACGCCAGCTCCGCAACGGGCTGCACGGCCCGGAATACCTGCGCCGCATGCGGGCGCTCGTCCGGCGCGCCGGGGTGCGGATCCTCGACCACAGCCCGGTGACCGAACTGCTCGCCGATCCCTCCGGGGCGGTCGCGGGCGCGGCCGGCTACCAGCGCCACGGCAGGCAGGACTACCGGGTGCGGGCCGGCGCGGTCGTGCTGGCCACCGGCGGCTGCGCGTTCCTGTCCAAGGCGCTGGGCTGCGACGTCAACACCGGGGACGGCGCGCTGTTCGCCGCCGAGGCCGGGGCCGACCTGTCCGGCATGGAGTTCTCCAACGCCTACGGCATCGCGCCGGAAGGCACGTCGGTCACCAAGACCGCGTTCTACCATTTCGCCACGTTCTTCCGGGCCGACGGCAGCGTGCTCGAGGGAGCCAGCGGCGTCCGGCGCTCGCCGATCGCGCGGGAACTGCTGCGCGGCAAGGTGTACTGCCGTCTGGACCGGGCCGACGAGCAGTCCCGCGCGGCGATGCGGCTGGCCCAGCCGAACTTCTTCCTCGCCTTCGACCGGATGGGCATCGACCCGTTCGCCGAGAAGTTCCCGATCACCCTGATCGCCGAGGGCACGGTCCGCGGAACCGGCGGCATCCGCATTGTCTCGGACGACTGCGCCACCACAGTTCCCGGCCTGTACGCCGCGGGCGACGCGGCCACTCGCGAACTGATCTGCGGCGGTTTCACCGGCGGCGGCAGCCACAACGCCGCCTGGGCGATGTCGTCGGGCACCTGGGCCGGACGGGGAGCCGCCCGTTACGCCCGGTCGCTCGGTTCCCGCGCGCACGGCCGCCGGACGCTCGCCCTCGGCGAGGCCGGGCTTCGGCCGGGCGGGCGAGGCGACGGCGACCATCGCGAGGTGATCGCCGCGATTCAGCGCGAAGTCCTGCCCTACGAGAAGAATTACCTGCGCCACGGGAATGTCCTGACCCCGGCGCTCGCCTCGCTGGACGACATCTGGACGCGGCTGCGAACGTCGCTGGGCGGCACCGGCGAACTGTCCGTCCGCACCCGGCAGGCGGCGGCGATGGCCGCGCACGCGCGCTGGATGTACCGGTCGGCGCTGGCTCGTACGGAGACGCGGGGGATGGCGAAGCGGCTCGATTTCCGTTCGCAGGACCCGGCGCAGCAGCATCGGCTGCACACCGGCGGTCTCGACACGGTTTGGGTTCGTCCGGAAAGGACAGTCGTGGAGGCGGTGTCGTGATCGAACTGGTGTCCGCGGAGCGCTGCATCGCGTGCGACAAGTGCATCACGGTCTGCCCGACGAACGTCTTCGATCGCGGTGCGGACGGCATTCCGGTGATCAGCAGGCACGACGATTGCCAGACGTGCTTCCACTGCGAGGCGAACTGCCCGGTCGACGCGTTGTTCGTCTCGCCGCGGACGTCCCCGGAACCGGAGGGGGCGCTGGCGAAGGACGCCGATCTGCTGACGGACGGCGGCTTGCTGGGCAGCTACCGGGAACGGCTCGGGTGGGGGAAGGGACGGGCTCCGGCGTCCAGCCTGGCGATCGGGCCGCCGCTGCACCCGGGCGCGGATCCGATCACAAGCTGACCGGCGAGACCGGCGCCGGACGTGAAGAGCGAGCCGGGAGCTGACCGATGACGACGAGTGTTCTAGCGCGCGACCACGGCAGCACCTCCGCCGCGGCCGTGCTCCGGACCGTGCTCGCGCGCGGCCCGCTGGCCCGCGACGCCATCGCGGAACTGACCGGCCTCAGCCCGGCCGGAGTCAGCAGGCAGTGCGCGAGCCTCGCCGGCCTCGGCCTCCTCGCCGCGCGCCCGGCAGCTCAGCCTCCGGACCGCCGGGCCGGCCGGCCCCGGACTGAACTCGACATCGCCGCCGACCGGCACGTGGTGTTCGGAGTCCACATCGCCCACCACTTCGCCACCCTCGCCGCACTGGACCTGCGCGGGCGGGTCTTGGCCTCGGAGCAGGTGCCGCATCCCGGCGGCGAACCCGGGCGGATCCTCGCCGGGACAGCGGCGCGGCTGCGGGAATTCCGGCAGCACCACGAGAAGGGCCGGATCCCGGTGGGGCTCGGCGTGGCCAGCGGCGGGTGGGTCGACCCGGACACCGGCGTGCTGGTCGAGCATTCCTCGCTCGGCTGGTACGACGTGCCCGCCGGGCCGATCCTGGCGGAGCTGTCCGGCCTGCCCACCCGGGTCGACGGGCACGCCCGCGCGCTGGCCTCGGCGGAGGCGATGTTCGGCGCCGCGCGCGGGTGCGGATCGCTGGTGCACCTGTTCGTCGGCAACGTGGTCGACGCCGCGATCGTGTCCGGCGGCCGGCTGTACCGCGGCCCGGGCTCGGCGGCGGGCACCGTCGCGCACCTCCCGCTCGGCGCGCCGGGCACGCGGTGCGCCTGCGGCCGGTCCGGTTGTTTCGAGGCCGACGCGGCCGAATGGGCGGTCACCGCTCGCGCCGGGCGAGTGTCCATTGTGGACTTGGTCGAGGCGGCCGGGTCCGGCGATCGGGTCGCGCTCGACGTCCTGCTCGGCCGCGCCCGCACGATCGGCCGGGCCGCGGCGCTGTTGTTCGACGTGGTCAACCCCGAGGTGCTGGTGGTCGCCGAACCGGGAATCGCGGACCTGCCCGCCTGCCGCGACGCGGTGCGCGCGGAGGTGTCGGCCCGCTCCCGGGGACGCGTCGACGCGGCGAGCCGAGTGCTCCCGACGAGTTTCCCCGGCCGGGACCTGCTCGGCGTCGCCGCCGGGGCGGTGCAACTGGACGCGCTCTACACCGACCCGCACGCGTTCCTCGCCTAGCGGACTTCGGCGAGTTTCCCGGTGGCGACGTCGAAAACGAAGCCCCGGACCGAATCCTGGTGCGGAATGAAGGGACTGGTCCGGATCCGCGCGAGGGACTGGCGGACGTCCTCCTCGATGTCGGTGAAAGCCTCGGCGGCCCAAGCGGGCTTGATGCCGGTTTCCCGCCGGATCGAGTTCCGGAATTCGTCGTCGCCGAAAGTGAGCATGCCGCAGTCGGTGTGGTGGATCAGAATGATTTCCGTGGTGCCGAGCAGCCGCTGGCTGATGGCGAGAGAACGGATCTCGTCCTCGGTGACGACGCCGCCCGCGTTGCGGATGACGTGCGCGTCGCCTTCGGTGAGGCCGAGCACCCCGTAGACGTTGAGTCGGGCGTCCATGCAAGCGAGCACCGCGACGTGCTTGGCGGGCGGCAAGGGGAGCGGCCCGGTGAAATTCGCGGCGTACGCGGCGTTGTTGGCCAGAAGCTCGTCGGTGACGGACATGAGGATCCTTCCGCGAGAAGAATGGACGGGCCGAGTGGACCGCTCCTCGCATCCGGACGCAATCGTGTCCACCACCTGGGCGGACCCGGCCGCGGGTTCACCTCGCGCCGACGAGATCCACCGCCGTGGGCCCGTCCGGTAAATCGGCGATCAGCAGGCCGGCCTCCACCGCGACAGTCCGGTCGCCGTGCGGGGTGTGCGCCCAGTATTTCCCCGGCGGCGGTAACAACGTGGTGCACGGCGTGAAGATTTCCCCTTCGACAGTCCCGTGCACCCGGTGCGGACGGCCGAGAACCGCTGCGGCACCAGCAAGATCGCCGGTCGTGACCAGCGTGCGAACCATCGTCGAGGAACAACCAGGAAGCAGGTCGACGGCGTGTGCGGTGAAGCCGCAGGCAGGCCCGAGCTTCCGCAACAGGGCGGTGTCCCCGGCTCCGCGGTGACCAAACCGGAAGTTGCTGCCCGTGACCACAGCGGTGGCGTGCAGGGCGCGCATCAGAACGTCCGCGACGAAATCCTCGGCTGACGTCCGCGCGAGGCATTCGGTGAACGAGAGCACCAGCACCTCGTCGGCACCGTGACTCCGCGCCAGTTCGGCACGATGTTCCAGCGTCGCCACCGGCCTGGTGTCGCGCGGCCGCCCGGCAATAGTCGCCGGGTGCGGGTCGAAGGTCGTGAGGACCACCGGCGCGCCGCGCTCCCGGCCGAGGCGCACAGCGCGCTCGAGCACGCGCTGGTGACCGCGGTGCAGTCCGTCGAAAACGCCGAGCGCCACGACGGACCGGCCCCAGCCGTCCGGCACCTCGGCGGTGCCGTGCCAGAAAACAGTGCTCACGCGAACCTCCCGAGACCGGACAGTGGTGGGAACCGCGGCGCCCCCGGGGAACGCGGAGGCGCCGCGGCGGATCAAGAACCCCGCTTCTTGAGGAACGAGACGTCGTCGTTGCCGATCAGGTCCGGCACGGTCCAGCCGTCGAGGTCGTATTCGGACAGGCACTGCTCGGCCAAGCCCTTCATTGACTCGGTGGTGCCCTGGGCCTCGGCGGCGAACAGCAGCTCCGCCTTGACGTTCTCGTGGTTGCCGGAGTAGTTGCGCTCGTAGAGTTCGTGCCGTCCGCCGAATTCCGAGCCGACCGCGTCCCACAGCGCCTTCATGACCTTGACCCGGTCGACCGCCTCGTAGCCGTTGGAGCCGCGCACGTACTTGTCCAGGTACGGCCGCACCTCGGGGGTCTTGAAGTCGACCGAATGCGAGTTGAGGTAGATCAGGCCGCTGGCCACGTCGGATTCGATGATCTCCTTGATGCGCGGGTACGCCTGGATCATCAGCATCCGGTAGGTGAGGCCGTAGTCGAGCTTGGGCAGCAGCGTCCCGTTGGTCCACTCGTCCGGATTGCGCGCCATCGCGTCGGCGAGCGCGAAGAACGTGTTGCGCCAGCCGACGACCTCGCCGACCCGGGTCTGCACGCCGCGGAAGTCCTTGCTGCCGGTGATCTCCAGTGCTTTGAGCAGCAGCCCGGCGATGAAGTCGATCTTCGTGGCGAGCCGGACGCAGCCGTGGAAGGTGAAGCGCGGGATGAAGCCGGAGACCGGGAAGAACCCGTTGATCTTCTCGATGTCGCCGTAGAGGAACACGTTCTCCCACGGCACGAGCACCTTGTCGAACACGAAGATGGTGTCGTTCTCGTCCATCCGGGAGGACAGCGGGTAGTCGAACGGGCTGCCCATCACCGCGGCCTGCTGCGTGTAGGAGGTGCGGCAGATGAGCTTCACGCCCGGCGCGTCCATCGGCACCGTGCAGATGAGCGCGAACTCCTTCTTCTTGATCGGCAGCCCGTAGTGGGCGATGAAGTTGTAGTTCGTGATGGCCGAACCGGTGGCGACGACCTTCGCCCCGGAGACGATCAGGCCCGCGTCGGTCTCCTTCTCGACCTTCATGAACACGTCGCCGACCTCGTCCGGCGGCAGGTTCCGGTCGACCGGCGGGTTGATGATCGCGTGGTTCCAGTACAGGACCTTCTCCTGCGACTCCTTATACCAGCGCTTCGCGTTGTCCTCGAACGGCGCGTAGAAGTCGGAGTTCGCGCCTAGCGTGCCGAGGAAGCTGGCCTTGTAGTCGGGGCTGCGGCCCATCCAGCCGTACGTCATCCGCGACCAGGTTTCGATCGCGCGGCGGTCGGCGAGCAGGTCGTCCACGGTGTGCGGGCTGCGGAAGAACGGGTGCGTGACGCCGCCGTTGCCGGTGTCGGTCGGCACGGTCAGCGCGTCGCGGGTGTCGGGCGAGTGCAGCGCGTCGTACAGCCGGGCGGTCATCCGGACCGGGTTGCGGAAGGCCGGGTGCGTCGTGACGTCCTTGACGCGCTCGCCGTAGATCCACACCTCGCGTCCGTCCTGAATGGACTGGATGTACTCGTCGCCGGTCATCGGCGCGGAAGCGGTGGGGGCGGCGGCCGCGGAGCGGTCCTGCTCGATGGTCATCGCGATGTCCTTTCGGATGAGGGTCAAGCCGCGTGCGGGCGCAGCGGGGTGAACGTGGTCGAGGCGCCGAACCAGCCCGCCTCGGGGCAGTCGAGCGAGCCGCCCCAGTGGGTGCCGGTCTCGCGGGGGCCGAGTTCGCGGAACGCGCCGGCGTAGAACAGCAGCGGCTGCCGGTCTGCGACGGCGATGTCGACGACTTCGCCGACCACGATCAGGTGGTCGCCGCCGTCGTAGGTGCGCCACGGCCGGCAGGAGTACACCGCGGCGGAGCCGACCAGGACCGGCGCGACCGGCCCTTCGGCCCACTCTGGCCCGGGATCGGCCGGGCGTCCGGCGAAGTGCCAGGCGGTGTCTGCCTGGTCCGCGCCGAGCACGTTGACGGCGAAGGCGGCGCCGTCGAGGTAGCTGCAGGCCTTCGATTGCCGGGTGAGCGTGACCTGGCACAACGCGGGTTCGAGCGAGACCGCGGTGAACGCGTTGACCGTGGCCCCGTGCGGGGCGTCCTGGTCGTTGCGGCAGGTCACCACGGTGACCCCGGTGGCGAACCGGCCGAACGCGTCGCGCAGTTCGCGGGACGGAACCGTCATCTCGCACCTCCTCGTGCGATGTACGCTATGCGTACGAAGTGAACGCTATGCGTGCAGTGAGAGGAAGGATGCATCAGGAGGCGGCGGAGGTCAAGGCCGTGCCCGGAGCGGGTGAAATACTGCGGAGCGTGACGGCAGCCGGAAACGAGCGCGACTTCGTGCAGAGCCTGGAGCGCGGGTTCGCCGTGCTCCTCGCCTTCGACGAGGAGCGCACCAACCCCACGCTCACCGAACTGGCGACGGCGACGAACCTGTCGCGTCCGGCGGTGCGCCGCCTGCTGCTGACCCTGCAGCGGATGGGCTACGTGACCAGCGACGGACCTCGCTGGTCGCTCACCCCGCGCGTGCTGACGATCGGCCAGCACTACACGGCGACCCGGGCGATGATCGACCTGGCGCACCCGCACCTGCTGCGGCTGGCCGAGGCGACGGGGGAGTCGGCGTCGCTGGCGGAATTCGACGCCAACGAAGCGGTCTACGTCGCGCGGGTGCCGGTGCGGCGGATCATGAGCATCAACGTCGCGGTCGGCACCCGGCTGCCCGCGCACGCGACCTCGATGGGCCGGGTGCTGCTGGCGTGGGCGGGGCCGGAGCGGATCACCCGCTACCTGGAGGAGGTGCCGCTGCGGCCGTACACCGCGCGCACCGTCACCGATCCGGCGAAGCTGCGGCTCGAACTCTCCGCGGTGCGCGACGCCGGTCTGTCCGTTGTGGACGGAGAGCTGGAGGAGGGCCTGCTGTCCGCGTCGGCCCCGGTGCGCGACCGGACCGGTGCGGTCGTCGCGGCGCTCGCCTCGTCGACGGCCACCGGGCGGCTCGCGCCGGAGCGGCTGCGCAAGGAAACCGTTCCGGTGCTGCTCGAAACCGCGGCGGCGATCAGCACGGACCTCGGGTACGACCCGAGGCCCGCGCCGGTGCGGCGAGACGGCTTCTACTGATCTCTCGGCCGGTTACCCGATCAGGGAAGGACTTTGCGTGAGCACCCCGTCGCGCGCGACGATCCTTCCCCGCTTCATCACCAGACTGCGCGGAGGCGGAAGCACGACGAGTTCGCCGAGCGCTTCTCCTGGCAGCACAACAAGATCAGCGACATCGCCTGCGGCAAGATCGGCCTTCTCGTAACCGAAAGCAGCCCGCCCCCGCTGGGAAGTCATCGACAGCGCGAACTCCAGATCCTCGTCGCGGCGGAAGTAGGACTTGTACGACAGCATCATCGCCCGCGCGAGGATGTCGCCGTCGCCCCACGGCGACCAGCGGCTTCGCGACGAATCCGAACCGAGGCACATCGGGACGCCGAACTCGGCCAGCCGCCGCACGTCCGGCACCGGCAGGAGGCCGTGCACGCCGACCGCGACGGCGATTCCCGCGTCGGCCAGGACGTGGCTGGTCTCGGCGAGCTGGTCCGGCGTCGGCCAGGGCTCGGCGAGGCAGAAGACGTCGCACAGGGACACTTTCCCTTGCAGGCCCAGCGCTTTCGTGCGTTCGGCGATCTGCCTGATCAGCCACCGGCCGAGTTCTCCGGTCTCGTGCAGGTGGAAGTCCACCGCGACGCCGTACTTGCCCGCCAGCCCGAAAACGGTGTCGAGGGAGGCCTTGGCGTCCCCGTCGATTCCGGCCGGGTCGACTCCGGCGACCCCGTCGATGCCGAGCTTGAGAGCTTCGTCGAGGAAGTCGGCGGTTCCGGGATGGCTGAGGACGCCGATCTGCCCGAAGGCGATGATCTCCAGATCGACCTGTTCGGCAAAAGCCGCGCGCACCTCGAGCATCCCGTGCACGCCTTCGAGCCCGATTTCCGGAGCGACATTGGCGAAAGTGCGCACGTTGGTCGACCCGTGGCGGATGCATTCGGCGAGGAACCGGCCGCCGCGCAGCGCGCTGGGCGTCGTGGTTTCCCGCCAGTCCTGCAGCGTGTCGGCGAACATCTGCTCCATCGTGATGGCCTCAGACGTGCGCCGGACCCACGGTTCGCCCCACAGGCTCATGTCCAGGTGGGCGTGCCCGTCCACGAAACCGGGGAGGACGATCTGGCCGGCCAGGTCGATCCGCTCCTCTCCGTCCTCGGCGGGCGGCGCCGTGGCGAGGACCTTCGCGATCCGTCCGTCCTCGATCACCAGCGTCTGTGCCTCCGGGGCTCCGTTGAGCCGCCCGTTCGTCAGCACGGTGCGTGGCATTGCTTCTCCTCTCCGCCCGCGTCGAGGGACGCGGGGTCAGCGGCATTCAGGAGCGGCGGGCGGCCAGTCTGGCTTCCGCCGCGGCGGCGAGGTGGTACGCCGCGAGCGAGGTCAGCAGGATCAGGAAGACCGCGCCCCAGATGAAGTCGTAGTCGTAGACCGCGGCGGCGACGGTGAGCGTCGCGCCGAGGCCGCTGCCGGTCGACAGCCATTCGGCGACCATCGCGGCGCCGATCGAAACGGGAATCGCGATCTTGACCGACGCGAGAAGCCCCGGCAAGGCATAGGGAATCCGCAGCCGCAGGATCGTTTGCCAGCGCGGTGCTCCGGCGGAGCGCAGGATGTCTTCGGCCGCGGCGGGAATCGCCCGCATGGCCAGCAGGACGTTGACGACAGTCGGGAAGAAGGTCATCACCGCGATCAGCACGGTGACCGCCACCAGACCCCGGCCGAAAACCAAGGCGAGCAGCGGGATGATCGCGAGCATCGGAATGGAGCGCAGCGCGACCGACACGCCGAGGACCGCGCTTTCGACCGCCTTGAACTCGAAGGCGGCGATCGAGACCAGCACCGCGAGCACGACGCCCGAGAACAGGCCGAGCCCGGTGTCGCCGAGCGTCCGGAGCAACTGGCCGAGCATGTACGGGAGCGCCTGGGCCGATTCGGCGTCCGTGGTGCCGAGCGAGGTGTGGCCGTGGAGCAGGTAGGGGAGGACGCGGTCCGGGGCCGGGGCGATCGAGGACGCGCCCGGCAGCAGGATCGCCACGCCCCACCAAGCGGCGAGGATGACCGCGAGGGTGCTCACCAGGCTGAGCCCGCCGCTAAGCAGTCGCCGGGCCGCACTCGGTTTCGGCGCGGCGCGTTCGGCCGCACCAAGGGTCGTCTCGACCGAGCGCAACGCGGGAACCAGCAGTTTCGCGATCAGCGGGATCGCGGCGTAGCAGATCGCGGCGAGCAGCGACGTCACGACGAGCAGACCCCAGAGCCGGGCCACCTGGAACGCGCCCTGCGCCTGGATCATCGCCACGCCGAGGCCGTGCTCGGCGCCGAGGTACTCGCCGATGATCGCGCCGAGCAGCGCGCTCGGTGCGGCGATCTGCAGTCCGCCGACCAGATTCGGCAGCGCGGCGGGGATCCGGGCGCGACGCAGTACGGTCCATTCGCTGCCGCCGGCGGCGCGGATGACGTCGACCGAACCGGCTCCGACGGACCGGAGTCCTAAGAGGACGGAGGCGACGGTCAGGAACACCACCGACTGGGCGGCCAGGATCACGCTCGGCGTCCCGGAGGAGAACAGGATCGACAGGATCGGCGCGACGGCGACCAGAGGCAACGCGATCGCGGTGACCGCGAACCGTTCCAGCACCCGTTGCAGGATCCGGTACCGGGACGTCAGCAGGGCGGCGGCGATCGCGAGGACGTTGCCCCACAAGAACCCTTGCGCCGCTTCGCTGATCGTCGCGGCGATGTTGGGACCGTAGAAGCCGCGGTCGCTCCACATCTGCCGGAGGAGTTCGACCGGTGACGGAACGACGCTGGCGTACGGGCCGGACAGCGAGACCAGGTGCCACAGCGCGATGACGACGACAGCGGCGAGAGCGGCACCGCCGTATCTGCGGATCGTGCGCCGGGGCATTCAGCTGCCCGCCGGGTTCTCGAACAGCACCGCCGACAATTCGTCGCACAACTCGTGGAACTTCGGTTCGCGCAGCGTCGCGGCGGTGCGCGGCCGGGGGAGATCGATCGTGACGACCTTAGAGATCGTGCCGGGTCGCGGGCTCATCACCACGACGGTGTCGCACAGCAGCACCGCCTCGGAAATGCTGTGCGTGACCAGGACGGTCGTGGTGCCGCGGTCCAGCCACATCCGCTGCAGTTCGAAGTTCAGCCGCTGCCGGGTGAGATCGTCGAGCGCGCCGAACGGTTCGTCGAGCAGCAGCAGGCTCGGGTGGTTGATCAGCGCGCGGGCCAGCGCGGCTCGCTGCCGCATGCCGCCGGAAAGCCGGGACGGCCGCGATTTCTCGAAGCCGGACAGGCCGACCAGATCGATGAGCTCGGCGACGTCCCGCGGGTCCGGCGTTCGCCGGGCGACCTGCAACGGCAAGGTGATGTTCGCTTCGACACTGCGCCAGGGGAGCAGGCCCGCGTCCTGGAAGGCGACGCCGATCCCGTGCTGCGAACGGAGTTCTCGCGGAGCGGTGCCGTTGACGGAGATCGTGCCGGACGTCGGAGTGTCGAGGTCGGCCAGCATGCGCAGCACGGTGGATTTGCCGCAGCCGGACGGGCCGATGATCCCGGCGAACGCTCCCTTCGGCGCGGTCAGTGAGAACTCGCGGACGGCTTCGACCTGCTGCTTGCCGTCGTGGAAGGTCTTCGTCACGCAGGACAGGTCGAGGCCGCCTTGGGCGGCCATGGCGTCAGAAGAGTTCATTGGTGAACAAGGAGGGCGAAGTTTTGACACCGACGATGTTCTGCAGCGCGTTGACGGTGTCCTTGATCAGCGCGTCGGACATGGTGAGCACCGGGCCGCCCGCTGTCGGCTGCATAAACGGCTTCATCGCTTCGAGCGTCTTGACCTGCGAAGTCGCCGTCAGGCCAAGGGATTTGCCGTACTTCGTCACGGTCGTCTGCGCGGCAGCGGCCGGATTGCCCAGCGCGTCCTGCCATCCCTGTTGGCTCGCCGCGACGACTTTCTTCAGCAACGCCGCCTTGTCCGGATCCTTCAGCGCGGCACCGGTGGTCACCAGGACGTCCTGCATCCGGTTGAAGCCGTAGTCCGCCAGCAGCATGGTGTGCGTCTGGGTGCCCTTTTCGCCGAGCGTCACCGGCTGATTGGTCGCGATGCCCCACAGTGCGTCGATCTCGCCGGCGACCAGGGGAGCGGGGTCGAAACTGATCGGCACGAGCGTGACTTTCGCCGGGTCGACGCCGTTCTTCCGGAGGAACGCCAGCGCGGTGTTCTTGCCGGACAGCGTGATGCCGAGCTTCTTGCCGACGATGTCGCCCGGCGTCTTGACCGGTGCTTTGGCCAGCGAGACCCAGCATTCGGGGCTGCGCTGGAACTGCGCGCCGACGATCTTGAGGTCGTTGCCGCGCTGCGCGGCGTTCGCGACGTTCTCCGGGACCGGTTCGACCGCGAGCAGCGCCTTGCCGGTGAGGACGATCGGTTCCGGGCTGGTCGTCGGGCCGCCGGGGAGGATCTTCGGGGTCAGGCCGTTCTTCGCGAAGTGCCCGTTCTCTGCGGCCATGAAGAAGCCGGAGTACTCGGCGTCCGGGACCCAGCCGAGCTGAAGGCTGAAGTCCTGGCTGCCTGAGCTGCCGCCGCAGGCGCTCAGCAGCGAGGTCGTGCCGAGGAGGGCCGCGCCGCTCCCGGCCAGTCTGAGCGCGTCGCGCCGGCTGATCCCGGCGCGGGGGAGGTTGTCGTCCACGCTTGCTCCTCTGCCTGCAGTGGTCGGGTGCCGTGGACGAAGGCTAAGCTCAAAACCGGACAGAGGCAATACCGGTAATACCAGTTTGCTCCGCCGGTCGCGGCCGGCGGGAGCGGCCTAAGCTGCCGTGGCGGGGGAACCTCCGGCACGACAGGGGAGAAGGAGGAGGCGGTGGCCTTCAGCACGCAGCGCGCGCGGGTGGCGGACGAGCTTTTCCGGGGCATCCGGCACGGCAGGTACCCGGGCGGGAGCAAGCTGCCGTCGGAGCGGAGGCTGGCGCTGGAATTCGAAGTCTCGCGGCCGGTGGTGCGGGAAGCGCTGGGGATGCTGAGCTCGCTGGGACTGGTCGAGATCCAGGTGGGCCGGGGCGCGTTCGTGACCGAGAAGGACGTGGCCGCGCAGTCGCAGGAGGTGCAGCGTTCGCTGACCGACATCGACCTGGTGCGGGAAGTCCTGGAAGTCGGAGCCCTCCAGCTGGCCCGTCGGCGCGGGGTCTCCTCCGAGGGCCAGGCAACGGTGCGCGAGGCGCTGGAACGGCTGGAGAAGACCGTGGAGGCGGGGCAGGAACTCAGCGAATCAGACCATGCGCTGCACCGGGCTTTGGTGCAGGCGACGGGGTCCGAATCGTTGATCCGGCTGTGGGACGAGCACACCGCGGAGATCGAGCAGATCGTGCAGATCGATCCCAAGGGACATGTGATGGATCGGGACGATCTGGAGCGGCATCGCTTGCTGGCGGGCGGAATGCTGGGCGGGGACGTCGACGCGGCGGTGGAGGTGTGCCAGTTTTTGCATGAGGCGTACCGGGATTTCCTTCGCCGATTGCTCGGCTGAGTGCGGGATTCCGTTCTCTGCTCGATGTTTTCCGGCGAATGACGGAGAACTGGCCACATCGGACTGTGCACCGCCGTCGCGCCGGGACACCGCTGCCGCCGAAAATTGTCGGACCCCGCCGCTACCTTTCTTGGCATGACGCTTCTGGAGTTCCGCGAGGACGACGAGTACTCGCCCGAATACGGCACCATCGTGCTTCGAGACGTGTACCGCGACAAGACTTTGCCCGCGCTGAGCAACGAACTTCTCGGCGAAGGCGGGACGGAGACGTCGTCCGGCACAGTCGCGACCGCGGGCGACGGCTGGCTGCACGCCACGGCGAGCCGCTTTTATCAGGCAATCCGCTGCGAAGCGCACGACGGTCCGCCAGAAGTGCAATTCGGGAGCTGGGAAGACATCGTCGAGTCGCCCTTTCGCAGCCGTTCGGGGATCGCGGGACTGGGATGGTTGACGGGCGGGACGCTCAGCGCGGAACTGAGTCTGGGCGCGAACGGGTTTTTCCGCGTCCGGGTGTGCCGCAAACCGGCGGAAGCGGGCGAGGAAGGCGACGTCTGGCTGTTTCAATTCTGGCCGCAGGAGGTCCTGGAACCGCCGCGGTGGCTCAAGCGCACCCGTCCGGCGATTCACCCGGAGGATCCGGGCTGGCGGCAAGTGTTCGGGCACGACGTCATCGAAGTGTCGTGGTATTTCACGCTCGTCGGCATGCTGCGCCCGGACGGCTGGCTGGACGAACCGTTGCCCGGCGAGGAGCAGCCGTCGGAGAATGTGTGCGCCCAACTGGGCGTCGACCCGCCGCGCACGCGTCGGGACGCGATTCCGCTGCTGGTCGCCGCGGGGCTGCTCGTGGAGGACGGCGACGGCGGATACGAGGCGGGAACGCCGCGGCGGGCCACGGAAGTGCTCGACCTCCCGGACGAACTGGCGAACCGGATAGACGCCGCCGCGATCCGTGCCGGCTACGCCTCGCTGGCGGCCGACCTGGTCAGCATCGCGGCCTGGTCGAATCCGGCGCACGTAAGGGATTTGGCTGAGTTGCTGGCGGTGCCGGAGGAAACCGTCGAGCCATTGCTCGCGTACGCGGTCAGCGACAAGCTGATCCGCCGGGAAAACGGTGCCGTCACAGCGCTTCCTCGCCGACCGCGGCCGACCCGGCCGGTACGCAGGCGGGTCAAGACCGTGCGCAGGGAGGAACCAGCGACCGCGGCCGGTTCGCCGCCGGAAGCGGGGTTTGTGTCCGGCGACGGCACAGTTGTCGTGTGGCGCGCGGGGGAACCGGTGGCCCTCGGCCGGGTCGAGAGCGACTATCGCTACCGTGCGTTCGAGACTCTGGCAGGCGTTTACGTCGCCGCCTCCGGCGGGCAAGGACAGCTGATCGACTGGGCCGGTGCCGCCAGCCAGGTGCCGGTGGACTTGGGCATGCTGCCGGTCCGCAGCGTCGACGGACGCTGCTTGGCCGGTGTGGAGACGCACATCGGCCGGCGGACGTGGGACCAGGTGCATGTCTTCGACGTGGCCACCGAAGAAGTGTGGAGCCTGCCGAAATCAGCCGAGCTGACCCGAACAGTCCTGGCCATCCACGACGGCTCCGTGTACTTCACCACCAGGTTGGGAGACGGGACATTCACCGCTTCCCGCTGGACGCCAGGCCAGGAACCGGTGGAGTTTGCCTCGGCACTGCATCAGCTTGACCCGCTTTCCGGCGCTCAAGTGCGCGAAGAAGCCGGGGAGGCAGCGGTGTTCAGGGCGTCTGGGGAGCGGCGGGCGTTGCCGGAACCCCATCGCTGGCGCTTCGTGCCGGGCGGCGCGTTGATGCATTCGACCGGCTACGAACTGCCCGCGGTGGAGGTGCTCGACCTGGCCGCCGGGACAACCGCCGAATATCCGCTCCCCGAGGGCTGCGACACCAGCGGCACCCCGTCGACCGCGCCGATCTGGGAAACCCCCGGCACGCTGGTCTTCTCCCAACCGAACCGCGGGTCGACCCGCCGCATCATCCGGTGGCACTTACCGCGAAACGCGTTCGAGCATTTCGACCTGCCCGAGATCGCGGGGTACCGCCCGTTCCTGGTCGAACCGATCCTCGTCCGGCAGGCCGATCCCGGACAGCCGGACGCTCCAGGCCGCCGTCCTCGTGGCGACGGCCCGGAGCAGCTGTCCGATCAGGTTCAGCGATGAGCCGTCGCAACCGGCGTGGCGACAGCCAGCTTCCACACCGCGTACCCGATCGCGTCGGAGTTCTTCTCCAGCGGCGTGTCCGGGATGTTCGCCGTCGTGTCGCAGGCGCGGTGGTAGCAGTTGTCGAACGGTGCGCCCGCCGTGCCGCCCCACTTGTCGGCCTGTTCGTAGCTCTTGATGTCGCCGGCGCCGGTCGCGAGGCCGCCGACCGGGATGCCCGCGCGCTTGAACGACGCGTGGTCGGACCGGCCGTCGCCTTCGGTGTCTCCCTCGGTCTCGATGCCGATGGAGGCGAAATACTCGTCGAAGACGGCCTTGACGGAAGCGACGTCGTCGTAGACGAAGTAGCCCCAGTTCTTCGAGCCGATCATGTCGAAGTTCAGGTAGGTCTTGATCTTCGCGCGCTCGGTGCTCGACAGGGTGCTCACGTAGTACCGCGAGCCGACCATGCCGGACTCCTCGTCGGCCCACCACGCGAACCGGACGCGCTTGGCCATCGCCGGGTTCGTGCGGGCCAGCGTCAGCGCGACCTCGAGGATCGACGCGCTGCCGGAACCGTTGTCGTTGATGCCGGGGCCCGCGCTCACCGAGTCGAGGTGCGCGCCGAGCATGAGGACCTGGTTCGCGTCGCCCTGCGGCCATTCGGCGATCAAGTTCTGCGACTGGCCGGTGCAGCTCGTGCAGGTCTGCCGTTTCGTGGTGTAGCCCGCGTTCTTGAGCAGGTTTTCCACATAGGACACCGACGCCGCGTAGCCGCCGCCGCGCGGCGAACGCGTGCCGCCGTTGTTGCGGGCGATGGTCTGCAGCTGGTTGAGATGCGTCTTGATGTTGGCCAGCGAGATGTCCGGCGCGGCGAGCGTCGAGGCGGGCGCGGCGGTGGCCGCGGGCACGGTGACGACGCCCAATACGGCCACCAGGGCGGTGACCCCGGCGCCGAGTCTTGTCTTCCACTTCATGGCGGTGCGTTCCTTCGGTTGGGGGAGCGGGGATTCCGGGGACGGGGACTGCCTGACGAGCGGCCGGGTCCCGCCGGTCAGCGGGGAGCGGGACCCGGCCGCGTCAGGTCAGGGCCGCGCCGTGCAGGTCGGCTCGCCGGAGACGGCGGGCACGGAGACGGCGTTCCAGGCGGCCTTGGTCGCGTTGAATTCGGTGCAGCTGCCCGGGTAGAGCGCGATCGCGGCTTCCAGCGTCGCCTTGCGGGCGGCCCGGTGGTTCCACGACGAGGTCTTCTTCAGCAGGCCGTTGTAGAAGATCTTGGCGGCCTTCTGAATGCCCACCCCGGTCACGCTGCTGTTGTTGCACGTCGGGCTGGCCGGCTTGCCGCTGCCCGGGTTCGAGCCTTCGGCGAGCAGGTAGAACCAGTGGTTCTGCGGGCCGGCCGCGGCGTGCACCTCGGTGCTCGGGATCGACGAGGAGTAGCAGTTCGGGTCGCCGACCTTCGACGGGTTGTACATGTAGCGGATCGGGCCCTGGCCGACCAGGTTGACGCCTTCGCCGACCTCGTAGTCCGGCCGGTCCTTCGCGTTGTTCGCGTACGCTTCGGTCATCGCGCCGAAGATGTCGCCGGTCGACTCGTTCAAGCCGCCGTTCTCGTTGCCGGAACCCGCGCCGCCCGGGGTGGTCTGGAAGATGCCGTGCCCGAACTCGTGGCCGACGACGTCCATCGAGGTGGCCTGGCGCCGGTTGTCCTGCGAGTGCCCGAAGTGCGTCGAAGAGCCGTCCCAGTAGGCGTTGACGTCGTTGAGCCCGACGGACGCCGGGTAGCCCCGGCCGCTGCCGTTGATGCCGTTGCGGCCCAGCCAGTCCTTCAGCATCTTCCACTCGGTCTGGACGCTGAACAGGGTGTCGACGCAGCCGGTTTCGAGGTTCGTGCCGGAGCCGTTGCCCCAGCTGTTGTCCGGTCCGCTGTAGACAGACCCGCCCTCGCGGCCGCAGCTGAGGCCCGGGCGGCCGGGGTCGCGCATGGAGTAGGTGGAGCCGGACTGCGTCGTGTCGATCGATACGGTGCCGACGTAGTAGCTGTTGCCGGTGCCCGCGGCGTTCACCGCGTTCGACTGCGGCTGGGACTTGGCCCCGGAGCTGAAGGTCTTGATGTCGTCCCGCTTGTCGAGCACCGCGCCGGTGGCGGCGTCGACGAACACGTGCAGCTTGCTCGGTGCCGTGGCGGTGCGCCCGGAGACGACTACCTCGTAGGCCAGCCTCGGATTCGTCCCGGCCAGCACCACCTTTTCCGGCGTGCTCACACTGTCCACAGTGGGCAGTTGAGCGCGCGCGGCGGAAGCGGCCTTCGCGGCGTCGAGAACGGCCTGCGTCCCCACGGAGATGGGCGCGGTCTCCGCGGCGCTGGTGCCGCGGACGTTCCCGGCCCCGTCCGCGACGACGACCGCGTCCCCGCCCACGACCCGCAGGCCTTGGTAGGTGCGCTCGTAGGCGCCGTAGAAAAGTCCGGCGTCGCCCGCGGTCAGGCCGACGCGCCGGAACGCCTCCGCGGGGCCGCGGCTGAGCGCGGCGAGCCCGGAGGCGACCGCTTGATCAGCGGCGCGCGCGGCGGCCGCGTCCGGGGACGCGGGCTGGGCTTCCTGGGCCGCGCTGGCCGGAACCGTCGGCAATACGAGCGTCATAGCGAGCCCGGCGGCAGCCGCCAGGCCCGTCGTGAGTCCGCGATGGGGCATCGAGGTCTTCCTTCCATGAAGGCAGGACGATGGGTGCGGGGAGAGGGAACGTGTCCGGCCGCTTACGGTGGGTATGCGGCCGAGCACAGTCGAGTAAAGGATCGGCGCATCGGGGCGTCAATGCTCCAAACGGACCAACGGTATGTTCAGGATTCGCCGGTCAATTCGTATATGCCTTGCCGATGCAGGGATTTTCGGTGCTTTCGGCATCGAGCCGACTTTCGTAGGGAATGTCCCGGCTGCCGTACGAATGTCGGAAAAGTTCGCCCGGGAATGACCGGCCGGCCCGCGGGCGCGGCGCCTCCGGGCGCTATTCCTGAGCGATCGCGTCGAGCACGGCGAGGGCGAGTTCGACACTGCCCGCCGCGTCGGCCGCTCCGGCTTCCTTCCGCCCCGGGCCGTACACCCGGCAGCGGTCGTCGCCCAGCGGCTCTGTCCAGAGGCCCACCGCTTTGGTGTAGCGGACCGCGGGCCGGAAACTGAGATTGTCATGGGAGGTGAACGGATACAGCGCACGCAGCCGCGGTTGCCGGGCGGCGGCCGCGAGGAACGAGTGGAGTGCTCTCAGGCGAGCGGCCTGCCATGGGTTGGCGAGGTGCTGCTGCCACGTGAACTCGATGCCTTCGCCGCGTTCGCAGGCCTCGGACCAGGGACTGAACTCCGCGAAGGGGCACGCGGCATTGAGCTGCCGGACCGGAACGCCGCTCAGCCAGATCCGGATCGACTCGGCGACGGCGGCCAGGTCCGCCGTGCTCCCGTGCGCCAGCTGGACTCCGGATGCCCAGAACTGCAGGGCGAATACTCGTTCTTCGCTGCCCATGCCGACGTCGACGCTGCGGTCTTCGTCGTGCACGACAGCGGCTACGTCGCGCCACCCGGGCGACGACAGGAGACGAGCCTCAAGGTCGTGACCCGCCCGGTCGAATTCGCGCTGCAGCGCGATCTGGAACGACGACGCCTCGGCGATGTCCGGGTACAGACTCCAGTCCACCAGATTCCCCCAGAAGCAGCTGTTCTCCCGGTTTACCGGATACGGGCGGAGTGGGTGGCGGCTGGCCGATCGCGGAGAACGTCGGTGCGTTGGCGGGCACCCGCTCGTCGACGCGACCGCCGGGAAGATCACCGTCGGCAGGAAAACCCTTGCTACGACTGGGCAATCGCGGCGATCACGGTGCACGGATCGGGGCGGTCGGCGATCTCGGCCGCGACCTTCCGAGCCTCGCGGCGATAGGCGCTGTTCTCGAGCGCTTCCGCCACGGCTGCACGGATTCCGGCCGCCGAGTCCACCGTGATCGACGTCCGGGACGCGGCCGCGCGGGCGGCGTTGGTCGGCTGGTCGGCCCCCTGCGGCCAGAGCACCATGGGGAGTCCGTGCGCCAGGGTGCCGAGAATGGTGCCGACACCGCCCGCGCCGACCGCCAGATCGGCCCGGTCGAGCAACTGGCCCAGCGGCACGAAGGGCACGTACTGCACACGCGGGTCGGCTTGGATCTCCTGGCTCGCGGTGGGATGCCGGAGCGACGAGCCGAGCGTGGCGAGGACGTTGGCCCCGCCGTCGGCGACCGCCGCTACGGCCGTGGAGAGCACGTCCGGGTCGGAGAAGATGGTGCCGAACGTGACGAGCACCGTCGGCCTGCCGGGAGTGTCGAATTCGGACAGTTCCAGCGCGACGTCCTTCGCCCGGCGGTGCGCCTGCGGCCGGACCGGCCGCACCAGGGAGGCAGGGCCTAGTCCGGATCCGGCAGCTGCGGCGGGCATGGGTCGAGATAACTCGCGGCCGGGGCCGGGCAGTCGCGGCGGGCCGAGGCCGCGCGATCGATCTCGTCGCTGATCACCGCCGGGAGCGCTGGTCCGATTCCGGCGCGGTGCCAGGCGATTCCCAGCCGGGCGGCGACGGTGGGGCCGACGGCATCGAAAGGCTCGGCGATAACCAGGTCCGCGTGCCAGTCGGCGGCTTTGTCGATGCTTTCGGCGAGGCTGAGGTCGACGCGTGCTCCGCCGATGACCGCGGGCGTCGGATGGAACACGTCGGCTCCGGTGCGGCGGGCCGCTTCCTCGGAGAACTCGCCTGACATCGCTCCGGCGTCGAGGAATTCGACCTCCGGGGGAAGTTCGGCCGTGATCGCGGACCGGAATCCGGCGCTCGACAGCAAGCCGACTGAGTGCCCGGCTTCGACCGCCGCCTGCATGAGCGGAACCAACGGCAGGATGTGGCCGAAAGCGGGGGTCGCGCTGACGAGAAGCTTCATGGCATCGTCCGTCCTTCGAAGCGGCACCCGTTGTGTCGCAGGGAATTCCGGCGGGCGTCGCTGGCTTCAGCGATGACCTTATGCCTGGTGAAGGACGGCGAGGGGCGAAACCGTCGCGGAGTTGCCTGTTGCGCGCACAGACGCTGCTCGAAAGACCGGTCTGTCCACATTAGACTTCGCCGCCTCGCAGGCGATCGCGAGGCGGCGAAGGGGTTCGCTCAGGCCGGGGAGCTGGCGGCGGGCACGTCGATGCCGTGTGCGGCCACGACTTCGGCGCTTCCGTCGGCCAGGCGGTAGCGGAGGCCGACGACGGCGGCGCGGCCGTCGGCGACGCGGTCGGCGAGTACGCGGGAGCGGTCGAGCAGCAGGTCGACGGTGTGTTTGACGTGCTCGGCGAGGATTTCGTGCGGTTCGACCCGGCCCGCCGCCCGGGCGGCGAGGACGCTGGGGGTCACCTTCTCGACGACGTCGCGGACGTAGCCGACCGGCGCGAGCCCGTCCTCGAGTGCGGCGCGGGCCGCGCCGACGGCGCCGCAGGAGTCGTGGCCGAGGACGACGACGAGGGGGCAGCTCAGCAGGTCGACGCCGTATTCGATGCTGCCGAGGACTTCGCCGCCGATGACCTGGCCGGCGGTGCGCACGACGAAGAGGTCGCCGAGGCCGCGGTCGAAGATGATCTCGGCGGCGAGGCGGGAGTCGGAGCAGCCGAACAGGACGGCGAAGGGGTGCTGGTTCGGTGCGATCGCCGCGCGCCGGGCCGCGTCCTGGTTGGGGTGTTCCGGGGCGCTGGTGACGAAGCGCTGGTTGCCGGCCATGAGCAGGTCGAACGCTTCCTGCGGGGTCGGCGGTGTCGTGTCGGCCATGGCTTCAGCCTAAGCCGGGAAGGGCCGGCCCGGGTGTTGCGATCGTCTCGCCGCCGGGAGGTTTCGACGCGGGCCGGAGCGGTTAGCGTCCGCGGCCCAGCGCCTCCCGTTTGACGAATCCGACCAGCGCGGTCGCCACGAACAGGACCGCGCCGACCACGATCAGCCAGAACAGGCCCTTGATCACCACCCCGAGCACGATGCACACCAGCCAGATCACCAAAAGCAGACCGAGCAGCGCCAGCATGGGGGTCCTCCTGACCGTCGCCGGGAATTGCGGTTCACCCGACGGGTACCCCGGCGCGCCCGGACCATGCGGCCCCGATCGCGCTGACGACGCCGGGACCCCTCCCGCCGGGGCCGGGCACTCTTGCCGCCGACGAGCTCGGCTCAGGAACGGAGCGCCCAGTGCCCGGACAGCGATGCGCAACCACTTCTCCGCAGGGACTGGGTCAACGGCGCTTCACCAGGCTGACCTCGGCGCAGCTCGCGGGGAGGCCAGGTCGCGTCCGGCTCCTCTTGACGGTTGTCGGCACTGCGGCTGTGCTGGCCGCCTGCGGCTCAGCGCCGCCCACTGCCGCGCCCGCCAGCCGCGCGGCGAGCGCACCGTCGTCGAGCCCGTCTGCCTCGGGGTCCGACACGCCGCCCGCGCCGATCAAGGCAGACCCGAAGTACCTGCCGAGCTGGATGCGGGACGCGACCGAGAACCCGTCCGACACGGTGGCCCAGGACTTCGCTGCGGCCGCGATGACCCGCTTAGAGAGCGATCTCGTCCACCGCGGGCTGGGGTCCTTGCAGGAACTGCCCGACTTCCCGCAGCGCGCGGTGCGGCAGTGCACCGCGCTCAACGCCCGCCTGCCCGACCCGGACGGCGAGGCAGTCCGGAGTTTCAGCACTCCGCGGCATCCGGTGAGCCGGGCCGAGGGCACGCGGATCAACGCGGCCATTCGCCGGGACTGCACCTGATCCACAGCAGGCAACGGAGGCGTGGTTGGACCGGTTCCGGCCCTAGGTTTCGGCTGAGCAGCGCGGATCGCTGGCGATGATCGGGCGTTTCAGCGGATGTGGCGGAATCCGCCCCGTCAGCGGTCAGCGACCAGATCCGACCAGCTGCCCGCTTCCAGTTGCGCCAGCAAGTCCTCGGCCATCTCCCCGGCACCGTCGTCCGGGCAGGTCAGGGTCCGCAACGTTCCCGCCGCGCTGCGGATCTCGCGTTCGACCGCGTCGATCAGGTCCACCGGCTGTCCGTCGTGGCCGCGGTAGCTGTCGTATCCGGGCTCCGGGACGAAACAGCCCCACCAGTCCAGCAATGTATTCAACGCTGCGATGCGCGGCTTGCCCGGCCGGTCCCGGACGACGCCGAGCAGGATGCGCACCGCCGGGATCGCGGCCGGGTACAGGGTCCCGCCATGGTCGTTGCCGACTGCGGCGACCAAGCGGCGGACCGCCGAGGCGGCGTCGTCCGCAGACGCTGACTTGGCCAGATCTCTCGCAGCGGCAGCGGCTTCCGCCGGCCGGTACCACGTCGGTCCAGGCAGTGCGTGCCAATCCCGGGAGTCCATCGCGTCACCGTACTCACGACATCGGCGTTGGCCCCAGCGCCGACCAGCTGATCCGCTATCTTTCGCCCGTGGATATCGAGGTGGTGGAGGGCACCCTGGTCGAGGTGCCGACCAGCGAGGTCACGGGCATGGACCGGCGGGCGTTCGGCGAGTTCGTCGGGCCTCGGGGAGAGCTGGCGTCGTACGCGCTCGGCTGGACTACCGGGGCGGACCCGCACGTCGCTCGGCTTTCGGTCGGGATCGGGGCGGGCAATCCGGGCGGCGGGACCTTCCACGCGGTCGTCTTCGACGACGGGGACGGGCACGCGTTCTCCTTGGTCGACGACCCGTTCGAGCGCGTCCCGGAGGGCGGCCCGCACCTGACCGCGGAGAAGGCGCGCGCGCACGGCGACCTGCCGTTCGTCTGGGCGGTCGCCGATCTGGTCATGGAGCGCGACCGGCGGGCCTGGTGGCTGCTGCATTGGCTGCTGGGCACGCCGTGCGTCCAGAGCGCCGAGGTCTTCGAATGCCGCGAGCCGATTCTGCGGGTCCGGCACGGCGACGACGGCGTCTGGCATCTTCTCGGTGCCTCGGACCTCGACCGCGGCACCGCCAAGACCGGGCACCTGCACCACGCCATCGACGAGGAGCAAAGCCTGCTCGACGTCCTCGACCTGCCGCCCGGCGGCAGCGCGGTCCGGACGAACGCCGGGAGTCCGTGGGAGACCGACGGTTCCACTACCCGGTGAACAGGGCTGGCGTGATCGACTTTTCCGGCGAATAGTTCAGTGAAGGCCTTGAGTCCCCTCAGGAAGTGACGTCCGGCGGTGGGCGTTCCCGCCCGTCGCGGGGTGGAATCGGGAAAGGGCGCGGGGGAGGAGCCGGGCGATGGACGACGTCGAGCTGACGCACCGCGAATGCGTCCGCCTGCTCCGGTCGCCCGAACGCGGCCGCCGCGGCATCGTCGCGATCGACGGCCGCAAGCCGGTCCCGCGCGTCTGCCTCCTTCTCGACGCGGGCGACGTGCTGATCCCGACCGGCCCGGACAGCGGGCTCGTGCGCGCGGCGGCGATGCGCCCGGTCTCGCTGGAATTCACCGACCTGGACAAGGACGGGCGGCCGCGGTGGACGGTCCGCGGGATCGGCCTCGCGCGGCCGATGACCGGGCTCGACGTTCCGCGTCCGGTGCCGCACAGCACCGTCCTCGCGGAGATGCCGGACGCGTTCCGCAACGGCGTCCGGGTCGCGGTGGCCCGTTATCGCGGGAACCGGTCCGCGAGCGGGGTCGTGATCCCGGCCCCTCGCGAGGGTTGAGCGGGAGCGGCGCTCGATAACCATTCGGCGACACCGTTCTCAGGCTCCGCCAGGCTGGTTGCGACCAGATATGATGCATTTGCCTGAAATCGGTTGTTCCTGCGTTTCGTGCACTGCTGGTGTCCGACGCGAACGGCTGAGTGATCAGGGGGGACTGCGAGGCGAACGCTTCGCGGAAGTGTCATTCAGCCGGAAGGAACCATGAGAACTACTGTCAGGACGTTGAAGTTCGTCGCGATATGGCTCCTCGGCGCCGGAGCGGTGCTGCTGGGCCTGGGATTCCTCGGCGAGATCACCGCGCCGCCCAACGGCGGCGCCAATATCGGCGCGGCCGCCGCTTTCACTTTCGGAATGTGCTGCACCGCGTTGGGGCTGGCGGTCGGCGTGGCGGCGGCGGTGACTTGGCGGCGGGTCCCCAAGGGCGAGCGGGGCCCCGCCGGCCCTTTGCTGCCTTGGGAACACCGTCTCCGGCGCTTCACCGCGGCCGCGGTGATCATGATCGCTGCCGGGGCCGTCCTGCAGAGCGCGGGGATCATCGCCCTCCTTCAGCAAGCCGTGCACTCCGACCGGCGCGGTGCTTATGCGATCTACTTCGTCGGCCTTGGCAGTGCCGTTTTAGGTTTGCTCGCCGGGATTCCGTACGCGATGTTCTGGCTGTCCTGGCGGAGGACCGTCGCCCATCTCCGGCTCTCGGGCCGCGCGTAGCGGTCAGGCGGGCCGCATTGTCCGTATGGTGCGCTCGACTTCCCAGAAGGCCCGCACGGCGGCGATCTTGCCCGCCTCGTCCACCCGGTAGACGAACACGCCCTCGGCCTCGAGCACCTGTCCGTCGTGCTGGCTGCGGACGTGGCCGGTGAAGGCGACTTCGTTCCCGCACGCGAAAGAATCGTCGAAGAGGAACTCGATCGACTCGTTGGGCGCGATGGCCTGGTCCCAGAACGCCGAGATGGCGTCCCGGCCGCGGTGCCCGTTGCCGTCCGGGTCGAAGTGCGAAGGGCCGACCGGGTCTTCGACCAGGGCGTCCGCGGCGAACAGGTCAAGCCACGCCGCCTTGTCCCGCCTTCGGACGGCGGCGTGCAAGGCTTGGGCGGCGGTGCGTGCGGCGGTCATGGAACCTCCTGGGGTCGATAGCCTGTGGACCATGGTGTTCGACTCCACGCGGCTGGACCTCCAGCCGTACGCCGGGTTCGAAATGGGCCGTTACGTCCGGCGGACGTATTGCAGCTGGGAGGACTCCGGCTGGGAATCCTTGCTCGTGCAGCGGTTCGAGCACGTCCCGGTGGCCGAGGACATGGAACTCCCGGCCGCGGCCGATCTGCACCTGGTGTTGCCGACCAAGGGACGCGCGGTGCTGGAGACGCGGCGAGGCGGCCCGTGGAGGCGAAGTCCGTGGATGCCGGGGCGGGTCGAGTTGATGCCGCCGGATCAGCCCGCCGTGCGCCGCTATCGGGCGGACGGGGTGCTGAACAGCGTGCAGGTCCACATTCCGCGGGCCACCGTCGATGCGACCGCGGCCCAGCTCGGCGGCGCCGCGGTGGACTTCGCCGCGATGGCCGCGTCGTTGACGGCGGGGGATCCGCTGGTCGAGGAAATCATCCGAGCCCTCGGCGGCGCGAGCGAAGCCGACGATCTCTACGCCGAGTCCGCGGCGGCGTTCCTGACGATGCAGCTGCTCATCCGCCATGCCCGGCTGTCCGCCGGGACGCAGCCGAAGCGGGAGCATCCGCGGGTCCGGGCGGTGGTCGCGGCGATGCGCGAGCGGCTCGCCGAGCCGATCACCCTCGCCGACCTCGCCGGCGAGGCGCACCTGAGCGTCTACCACCTCGTCCGGGTCTTCAAGGAAGCGACCGGGGCGACGCCGTACCGGTATCTGACCCGGTTGCGGATCGACGAAGCGAAACGGCTGTTGCGCGACACCGATCTGACGATCGCCCAGATCGCCGGGCGATGCGGCTTCGCGAACCCGGCGGTGCTGTCGACGGCTTTCCTGCGGCACACCGGAATGCGGCCCTCGGCGTACCGCGATTCTTGACCGGGACGGCATCAGGAACCGGTTCGCGTGTGCCGGAACGCTTCCCTGATCTCCGACACCAGCAGATCCGGCTGCTCAAGGCCGGGGAAATGGCCGCCGCGGTCGAGTTCGTGCCAGGAGCGCAGATCGAGGTACCGGCGTTCGGCCCAGTGCCGGACGGTCGGCCAGGGATCGGCCGGGAAAATCGAGCAGGCGGTCGGGACGGTCACCGGTTGCGCGTTCTCCGCTTCGGCACTGCGCGGCACCCAGCGCATCGCCTCCCAGTACCACCGGGACGACGAGGCGCCAGTGCCGGTCAGCCAGTACAGGGCGATGTTGTCGATCTGCTGCGAAATGCTTACGCCGCCGCCGATTTCGGGCCGATTGTCGGCGTAGGCGGCGAATTTCTCGCCCAGCCACGCGGCCAGCCCGGCGGGGGAGTCGAGCAGCGAATAGCCCAGGGTCTGCGGGCGGGTGCTCATTTGCATCCCGAAGCCGTAGCCGTCGGTCAGGTGCAGGGCGCGCCGGTCGAGGACGCGTTGTTCGGCGGGGCTGGGCGCGAGCAGATCGTCGGGCATCGGCGAGGCCACCGGCATCGTCAGGTGCAGACCCGCGACGCGCTCGGGCACGATCCGCGCGAGCTCGGTGCTCACGAACGCGCCCCAGTCCCCGCCGTGCGCGCCGAAACGCGGGTAGCCGAGCACGGTCATCAACTGTGCCCACGCCCGCGCGGTGCGCCCGGGATCCCAGCCCTGCTCCCGCGGCCGGTCGCTGAAGCCGAACCCTGGCAGCGCCGGGATCACCAGGTGGAAGGCGTCGCGCGCGGAACCGCCGTGCGCGACGGGATCGCTCAGCGGTCCGATGACGTTCTCGAACTCGAGGATCGACCCGGGCCAGCCGTGCGTCAGGACCAGCGGCAGCGCTTTCGGTTCGGGGGAACGCACGTGCCAGAACGCGATGCCCAGGCCGTCGACCACCGCCCGGTAGTGGGGGATGGCGTTCCACTGCTCCTGCCGCGCGTGCCAGTCGTGTTCCCGCCAGGCCGTCAGCAGCTTCGCCAGCTGCGCCAACGGGATGCCCTGGGCCGCGTCCGGCACGGTCTCGTGTTCGGGGAGCCGGACCCGGTCCAGTCTCGTCCGCAGATCGGCAAGATCCTCTTCGGCGACGCGGATGGGCGCGGGGCTGGGCAGCGGGTCGTTCGCGGAAATATCGGCCACGAGTGCAACCGTAGGGCCGGGCGGCTCCCGTCTCCATGTCCGAGATTGCTGTGTGCGAGTCGATAATTGCGCTCCGCGCCCGGCGTTGACGGCACACCGGGACGGCCCGCGGGTGTCAATTGTCCCGCCGCGCCAGCAGTGGAAAAGAGCTTCAGCAATTATCTTGTCGATAATTTTCCCTGATGAAAATCGAATGTAACGCCTGGTGTTTCCTTCTCGATTACGAGGCATCGCGGGGCGGCCGGATCTTCGGCGCCTCGAAATGATCAGTCGAACGAATCCCGGGGATGGGAAACGCATGTCGGCAGAAAATGATGTCCGTCTCGAGGATTCCGATGCTTCCGTGCGCGATGCGCGCCGCCGGGTGCGGTGGCCGCTGCTGACTGTCACCGGAGTTGTCCTGCTGGGCTTGTACTCCTGGTGGCTCGGCCCGGTCGCGCTCGTGGCGCCGTGGGACAATTTCATCCTGCTGGACGGCGGCTACCGGATCGCGCAGGGTCAAGTTCCCGGCGCCGATTTCTCGAATGCCATCGGCCCGTTGGTCTATGTGCTCGCTTCGCTCGGCATTCAGCTGCAAGCAGTTCCATCGCTTGCCGCGGTCACGTACGGCTGTTTGCTGTTTCTCCCGGTCGCGGCCGTGCTCGCCGGATATGTTTCCCATCGGCGGTTGCCCGGCGGGTACGCGACCGGATTCACCGTCTTCATGGCATTGCTGGTCATTTCCGTCCGGCCGCCGGGCTACTCGCCGGGCACGACCACGTACGCGATGCTCTACAACAAGTTCGGCTGGCTGCTCTACTCCACGCTCCTGCTCGCCGTGCTGGTCCGGCCGCGCACGCGGCGACCGCTGGCCGACGGTGCCGTCCTCGGTGTTTTGCTCGGACTGCTCGCCTACGACAAGGCGAGCTTCTTCCTCATGGGCGTGGTCGCCGTCGTCCTCGGATTGTTTCTGCGGACCCTCGCCGCGCGGGAGATGCCTGGCCTGGCCGGCGGTTTCGGGCTGATCGTGGTGGTGTTCTGGCTGGGTTTCGGGATCAGTCCGGTCGGTTACGCGGGCGACGTCGCGACGGCGTTCGCGGCACAAGGAAGCGGGAAGCGGCTGAGCATGCTGCTGCACGCCGTCGCGTACAACGCTCCGGTCGGCGCGCTCGCCTTGCTCGTCGTAGCCGGGCTTTTCCTCCTCGCCCGGCGGCGCGGAGAACCGGCTCGGCCGTGGCGCCTGCTCCTGATCACGCTGTTCGTGCTCGGTTCGAGCGTCGTGATCTCGGCCGCCAACAGCCCGGAGAAGTCCGACCTCGCCGCACTTGCCGTCATCCCGCTCGTGCTCGTGGCGGCGCTGAAACCGGAGCTGCCGCGCTGGACCGGAGGAGACGGTCGACGCCGGATTCCGGCGCCGTTGCTCGCCGGGCTCGTCCTGCTGCTCATCGTGACGACGGCGCCGATCGCCGGGAAGGACGCGCTGGCACTCGGCATCAGCGCGTCGCGCCGGGGCCTCGTCGAAGCACCTCCGCAGTCGCAACGGATCACCAGCGCGCACCTCGGCGACTTCGTCGTCCCGCCGGACGCGACCTGGCAAACCGCCTACCGCACCGCCTCCGCCGTTCCAGCGATGCTCGACGACGGACTGGCGTTGCTGCGTCGCCACATCCGGCCCGGCGATCGCGTGGCCAGCATGTCCTTGGCCAACCCGTTCGCCTTCGCGCTCGACCTGGCCCCGGCGACCGGCGGCCCGCTCTGGTGGGACCTGGAGATCAGCTTCGACGAGCGCACTTACCCGCCGGCGGACCAGGTTTTCGGGGACGCGCAGTGGGTCATGGTGCCCAAGCTGCGGGCCGGGCAGGGCTGCTGCCAGGACACTGTCGAGACGATGGCCCGGATCTACGGCGGCTATCTGGCGCAGCACTTCCGGATGGCCGAGTCCACAGCGGACTGGACGCTTCTGGCCCGTTCCTGACCTTCGGCGATAAGCTCGGCCCGTGGACACGGGTGATTACCGGGCCGCGGTGACCGGGATCCTCGGCTCCGCGGCACAGGAAACTTCCGCCAGGCTGGAGCGGTTCTGGACCGCGGCGGGCGCCGAAGGCATCGTGATCGACGTCTTCGTGGACCAGGACGGCGAAGGCCCGTTCGACGTCTGGGCCCGGTTCGAAGGACCCGACGCGTTCGCGCTCGACCGCCGGTTCGACGACGATCGGCACCTTTTCGGCGTGGAGTGGGGTGAAGACGGCTGGGCGCCCGCGGTTCCGCCGCGTCCGCGCGGTTGGACGCGCGACGACCTCGAAGCGGCCGTCGTCGAGGTCGTCACGGAGTGGCTCACGCCGCTGATTCCCGCCGAGGCGCCCGAGGGCTTCTGGCGGATCGGTACCTTCGCGTGAGCGGGGGGCTTCCGGGCCGCCCGTCCTTCCGGACTGTCTACGGCGGACCGGCGATCCCGCTCGACGAACTCGTCACCCGCGTGGCGGCGCGCGTTCCCGACTTCGACCCGGAATCCGAGCGGGCCCGGTTCGCGTTCCTTTACGGCGCCCCAGACGCTGCGCCATCATGACGCACCCAGACACCGTGACCTACGACGGTCTCCCGGCGGCCTCCGGACGCGCGCACGCGCTGCGCACCCGCAAGCCGTCGGCGGCCCGAACCGAACCGAGCGCACGCACCGGGAATGGGGCGTCCGGGAAAGACCGATGGGCCGCGACGACAACGGGTATCGCTCGGTAAAGATTCCTTCGCCGAACCACTAGGCCCGCTGAGGGAGTTGTTCAGGACTCGCCGAGCGACTGCCCGGCCTTGGCCCAGTTCCCGCGCAGAGTGTCCAAATAGGACTGTGCCTGCGGGCCGGGTTTGGTCCCGCGCGCGAAGGTCTTCATCGCGGCGGGCCCCGCGTTGTAGCCGAGCGCGAGCAGTTCGTCGGAGGTGATCGAGCCGGACCGGTGCGGGGGCAGTTGCGCGGCCAGGTCGTGCAGGTACCAGGCTTCGGCCTGGATCGCGAGGTCTGGGTCGTCCGGCAGCTGGTCCCACGAGCGCCCGGCGAACGCCCGGCCCTTCTTCGTGGCGTTGAAAGTCGCCTCGTGCATGTTCGCGACCCCGAACGCCGCTCCCGGTTTCATCCGCTGCCAGGCGCGTTCGAGACCCGGGTCGTGCGGTTTGTACGACTCGTTGAACAGGATCGCCATGACCAGCCGCGGCGACACGCCCGCCTCCTGCGCCCGCGTCCGCGCCGTCGGGGCGAACCGTGCGGTGTCCTGGTTTCCGCCGAGCGCGGGGGAGGAAGCCTGCGTTGTCGGGGTCGCAGGTGCGGTTTCCGGCTGGGTCAAGGTGCCGGTGCAGGCGGCGAGGCACAGTCCCGGCACCGCCGCCGCCAGCCATCTTCGCCAATTCCGCATCGTGTCCGCCTTCCTCCTCGATGCTTCCACCTTGGCAGAAGACGGGCGGCCGACGCTCATGAGTCCTTGACACTTCTTCGGCACCCTGTGCGGCATGACCTTCCTTCGCATGGCCGTCGCCGCGCTGGCGCTGGCTTTGGTGACGATCCTGGCACCGCAGGCATCAGCCGCGCCGGGCGTCGGCGTTGTCGAGTACAACCTCGGCGACCAGGCTTTCCGCGATCCCACCGTGTCCGTGCCGATGGAGCTGGCCGCCGTCGTGCACTATCCGCGCGATCTCGGCGGCCGGCCGCATCCGCTGATCGTGCAGGAGCACGGCAGCTGGTGGAGCTGTGTGGACCCGGTCGCGAAGGCGCCGGGCGGCGACTGGCCCTGCCCGGCGGGGCAGCGGACCCTGCCGAGCTACCGCGGCTACGACTACCTCGGAGAGAAGCTGGCCGAACGGGGTTTCGTCGTCGTGTCGATCAGCGCCAACGCCATCAACGCGCACCTCCTCGGCGACGAGGGCTACTTCGCCCGTGCCCACCTGGTCAACAAGCACCTGGAGCTGTGGCGCGACCTCGCCCGCGGCGAAGGACCCCTGGCGAGCACCCTCGGCCGGTTCCGCGGACACGTCGACCTCTCCCGCGCCGGAACGATGGGCCATTCGCGAGGCGGCAAGGGCGTGATGTGGCAGGCCTCCGACAAGCACGCGCCCGAGTGGCCCGCCGGTGTCCGGATCCGCGCGGTGGTCCCGCTCGCGCCGGTCTACTTCAACTCCACCGAGGACGACAACAGCGACGTGCTGGTGACCCGCGTGCCGTTCAAGGTGATCGTCAGCAGCTGCGACGGCGCGGTCGGCACCGTGGGGCTGCAGTACGTCAAAGACGCTGCCGGGAAGAATCCCGATGCGAGCTCGGTGACGTTCACCGGGGCGAACCACAACTTCTACAACACCGAATGGTCGCCCGGCAAAATCGGCGGGGAGGACGACGCGCCCGCGAACTGCGTCGGCAAGCTGACGCCGGCTCAGCAGCGCGGCGCCGCGGTTCGTGAGGTCGTGTCGTTCTTTTCTAGCCGCCTGCGGTAGGTCGGGACGGAGCGCGGTAGAGCGCCTCGATCTCTGCTGCGGTGCAGTTCCCGTCATCCACGGCCCTGCACCGCATTCCGGCGGCGACTCCGGATCTCCTCGCCCGCGTGGCGCAGCGCGGCGACCACAGCGGCAGTCTCGGCGTCCGGGTCCGGCGGAGTGACCGCCACAGTCGACCGTCCCGGCCAGGTCGGGTCGTCGACGTCGATGGTGGTCACTCCAGCCGGAATGGACAGGGCGGCGACCTCTGGCACCAGGCATACGCCCAGTCCAGCGGCGACCAGGCCGAGCCGGGCGGGCCAGCCGCGGACGGCGTGGCCGATGACCGGGTCGGCGAGGGTGGGCCAGGCCTGGAACTGGGGGTCGCCGCCGGTGGCTGCGCCGGCGATCCAGGTTTCGCCGGCCAGCTCCGCCACGGGGACGGCAGCGGCGGTCGCGAGCCGGTGGCCGGTGGGTACCGCGACGCACAGGCCGCCAGCGGACACGATCTCCTGTCCGAGGCCGGACAGGTCGTAGTCCGGGAGTCCGGCGCCGACGCCGATGACGGCTAGTGCCAAGCGCCGGGCGCGCAGTTGCCGCAGGAGGGTGGGTGTCGGTCCTTCGGCCAGCGTCACTTCCAGACCGGGGTGTTCGGTGCGCAGGCGCGCGAGGGTCAGGGGGACCAGCACGGCGGTCGCGGCGGGGAAGGCGCCCAGTTTGATCCGGCCGGACAAGCGGTCGTCCAGGGCCGAGAGATCTTGGTGCAGCGCCTCGACTCCGGCCAGGATCCGGCCCGCGTGCTCCATCACGACGGTGCCCGCCGGGGTGAGCCGCACGCCGCGGCCTTCGCGGAGGAACAGCGCGGATCCGGTCGCGGTCTCCATCGCGGCGACTTGCCGCGAGATCGCCGGTTGCGAATAGCCGAGCAGGCGTGCCGCCGCGGTGAACGATCCGGTCAGCGCGATCTCCCGGACTGCCCGCAGGCCGGACACGGTTACTTCACCCATCCGGAAAGCGTATGGGTCCCATCCAAAGCTGTCATCCCGCGCATGGATTTTTGTTGGCATGCTTGAAGTTGTCGAGTCAGGCAGGCAAAAGGAGAAGATCATGTCGAGAAGCTGGTTCGTGACCGGTGCTTCCCGGGGGATGGGCCGGGAACTGGTCGAACAGGTGCTGGCGCGCGGTGACCGGGTCGCTGCCACGTTGCGTCGCCCGGAGCAGCTGGACGACCTCGCGAAACGGTACGGCGACCGCCTCTGGGTGCGGGCGCTGGACGTGACCGACACGCCGCGAGTGCGTGCCGTGGTCGAGGAGGCGTTCGCCGCGCACGGGCGCATCGACGTCGTCGTGTCCAACGCGGGCTACGGCGTGTTCGCCACGGCCGAGGACCTGACCGACGCGCAGATCGACCAGATGATCGCGACCAACCTGACCGGTTCGATCCAGCTCGCCCGCGCGGTGGTCCCGCGTCTGCGAGCGCAGGACGGCGGGCTGCTGATGCAGATGTCGAGCATGGGCGGACAGCTCGCCTTCCCGTCGTTCTCGCTCTACCACGTGACCAAATGGGGCATCGAGGGCTTCTTCGACGCGCTGGCCGCCGAGGTGGCGCCGTTCGGCATCCGCACCACGCTGATCGAGCCGGGCATGGTCCGCACCGGCTTCTTCGACGCGGCGACCCGGGTGCCGGTCAGCGCGCCGTACCGGGGCGGGCCAGCTGATCAGGAGCCGATCCCGGTCGAGGAGATGACCGACAGCCTGGAACGCACGGTCGCGGGCATCATCCGCGCGGCGGTGTCGCCGGAGCCGCCGCGGCGTCTGGTGCTGGGCTCGGATGCTTGGCGTCTGATGACCGGCGTGCTGCGGGAGCGGCTGGCGGAGGTCGAGGCCCAGCGGGAAAACGCGGCCACCGCGGATGTCGAGGACCTGCGCGTCAGCGCGGGCTAGCCAGCCGCTCCGGACGGATCAAGGGCGGGCCCCGGAAATTCCCCGCGCCGGGATGCCGCGCCAAGCAGTCCCCGGGGGAAGCTGTTCTCCCTTCATCACCAGGGACATCGCGTCCACCTCCGTGCGATCGCCGACCACGCTGTCGTACAGCACCACCGAGCGCGCGCCGACGCTCGCGCCGGATCGGACGTCCACAGTGGACATTTTCATCACCCGGTCCTCGAAGAGGTGGGTCTGGAGCGACGTCGCCGGGCCGACGCAGACGTCGTCGCCGAGGCGGACCAGGTCGAATTCGGTCAGGTACGTCGTCGCGATCCAGCAGCGTTTGCCGATCCGCGCGCCGAACAGCCGCAGCAGCGGGCCCAGCAGCGGGGTGCCCGCCAGCGAGCCCAGCAAAGCGGGCACGGCGGCGGTTTCGTACAGCGCGGTCACGAATTCGGTGCGGCGCACGAACCGGCTCCACAGGGGTTCGACGCGCGGCCGGTACCGCCCGACGATCAGCCACTTCGCGGCGGCGACCGCGAGCACCACGCCGAATCCGCTCAGCAGGGCCGCGATCGGGGTCACGAGGACGGCGGCGAGCACGCCGGACGATTTCCCGGCCTGCAGCTGGGCGAGCAGCACGAGGTAGCCGGCCGCGGCGAGCAGGCTGCCGGGGACCACGATCCGGAAGAACTCGATGACCAGCCGTTCCAGGACGCGCAGCCGGGTCGGGCGGAAGATCAGCTCGTCGGCGAACTGGCCGCTGTCCTGGCGGCGGGGGAGCCGGATCGGCGGGGTGCCGAGCCAGGACGTGCCGTCCGGGCTGCCGTCGGCGGGAGCCGCGGTGTGCACGCCGATCAGGCAGCCGTCGCCGACCGTGGCGCCGGAGCGCAGGAACGAGGCGTTGCCGAGGAACGACCTGGTCCCGACTGTCGTTCGGCCGACCGCCACCTGGCCGTGGCAGTACGTCGCGGCCCCGACCGCGGCCATGTCGGCCACGAAGCTTTCCGCTCCGAGCGTGAGCAATCCGGGGTCGAGCTGGGAGGCCGTTGACACCTCGGCGCGCGGTCCGATGCGGGCGCCGAGCGCGCGCAGCCAGCCGGGCGTGTACAGCGTGGAGTAGAGCGAGTTGGTGGCGGCGAGGCTCGCGCCGAGGAGTTTGTCCGTGACCCACTTGCGCAGCCCGAACGAGGAGGCGACGTGCCGCACGCCGGGGCGGGTTACGGGGAGCACGAGCCGTTTGCCGGCGAAGACCACGAGGCACACGGCGGCCGCGGTGACCGGTCCGGCGAGCAGGCACGCCCACCATCCGCCGGCGACGCCGTGCGCGAGATACAGCCAGCTGCCGAGCGCGATGGCGGGAGCGAGGAACAGCAGCGGCAGCAGTTCGATGCACAGCCAAGCTGCCGTGAACCGGGCCTGCAACGCCCGGGACGGGGCTTGCCCGGGTCGGGCGCGCAATGCGGCGACGAGCGGGTCGGTTTCCGCGCAACGCTGAGCGGGAGAACCGGACCAGTACTGCCCGGCCGGGATGCGCTGCCCGGCCGCCGCGGCCGACATTTCCGCGAGACCGGAGCCGACGTCGAGCCGGGCGCCTGGCTCGACGACCGCGTTCGCGCCGACGAAGACCCGGTCGCGCAGCACGACCGGCGCGATCTCGACGCGGTTGCCCCGCACCCGGACGTTCTGCACGTGCGCGCCGTAGCCGACGCTGACGTCCTCGCCGATCGTCAGCAGCGACGGCAGGCCCAGATTCCCGGTCGCGAGCTGGCAGTGCCGGCCCACCCGGGCGCCGAGGAGCCGCAAATACCAGGGCAGCAACGGAGATCCGCTCATCGAGCCGAGCGGGGCCATCGCCAGCAGTCCGCTCACGAGCCACACCCGGAAGTACGCGGCGCTCCACAATGGATACTCGCCCGGCCGGATCCCGCGCGACAGCAGGCGGACACCGGCGATCGGCAGCAGGAACCGCGCGGTCAGGTACAGCACGGGCGCGATCGCCACCAGCAGCCACACGGTGTTGAGCGACAGGACGCCCGCGCTGAGCCCGAGAATCGCCGCGGCCGGTCCGCCGAGCAGCAGGAGAAGCAGGCACAACGCACCGATCTGCGCGGTGCCCCAGCCGAACAGCCGCGCCCGGCCGACGCTCGGGGCCGGCTGGACCGGTTCGCGGCGCGAGTGCGCGGGCGCCCGGTTCGCGAATGCCTTGGCGAGCGCGCGAATCGTGGGGTGGGCGTAAATGTCGGCACCGGACGCGTCCGGTGCCACGCCCCGTTTCCGCAGCAGCGAAACCGCGCGGGCGGCCAGCAGCGAGTGGCCGCCGATGTCGTGGAAGAAGTCAGCGGTCACCGACACCTCGGCGGTGCCGAGCAGCTCTGCCCACACCGCGGCGATCGCTCGTTCCGCGCCGGTTTCCGGGGCCACCGCGGCGACCGCGTGGAACCGGGCCCCGGACGGGCGGGGAAGGCGGCCGCGGTCGACCTTGCCGCTGGGCATCATGGGCAGTTCGGCGAGCGTGTCGACGTAACCGGGGACCATCGGCGCGGGCAGCCGCTGCCGCAGGCTTTCCCGCAGTTGCGCGACGATCGCGTCCCGGTCGTGGGCACCCGGGGTGAACGCGAGGTACGCGACGAGGTCCTCGGTCGGCGCTGCGGGATGCGGGGCGACGGCGGCCACCGCCACCTCCGCGTGTTCCATCAGGACGCTCTCGATCTCCTGGAGGTCGATGCGGTGGCCGCGGATCTTGACCTCGGAATCGGCCCGCCCGAGGTACTCGATCTCGCCGCCGGGCAGCACCCGGCCGAGGTCGCCGGTGCGGTAGAGCCTGCCCCCGCCGGTGATCCGCGGGTCGTCGAGGAACCGGTCGGCGGTCAGGTCCGGCCGGTTCAGGTAGCCGAGCGCGACGCCCGGCCCGCCGATGCAGATCTCCCCGACGGCGCCGTCCGGGACCGGCCGCCGCCGCTCGTCCAGCAGCCGGATCCGGTAGGTCGGCAGGGCGCGGCCGATGGTGACCGGACGGCCGGGAAGCAGTTCGCACCAGGTCGCGGTGACGGTCGCCTCGGTGGGCCCGTAGGTGTTGAGCATCCGGCGTCCCGGCCTGCTCCACCGCTGGACCAGTTCGGCAGGACAGGCCTCGCCGCCGACCAGCAGCGTGCGGATGCCGGGCAGGTCGCGGTCCACAGTGGCCAGTACCGTGGGCACGCAGTACAGGACCGTGATGCGGTGCCGTTCCAGGAAATTCGCGAGACCGGAGCCGATGCGGTCGGCGCCGACCGGCCCCGCGACGAGCGTGGCTCCGGCCGCCCAGGTGGGCCAGACCTCCTCGATCGAGAAGTCGAACGCGATCGTCATGCCCTGGTACACGCGGTCGGTGCGGCGCACGCCGTAGACGTCCGCGACCACCCCGATGAAGTTGCAGATGCTCGCCTGGCTGACCGCGACGCCTTTCGGCCGTCCGGTCGACCCCGAGGTGTAGATGACGTAGCACACCTCGCCGTCGACCGGCCAGAGCTGCGGCCGCGCCGGGCTGGCCCGCATCGCGTCGGCGGCGAGTTCCCCGGGCCGGAGCACCGGGCAGCGGACCGCGCCGGCTGCCGAGGCCAGTTCGGGTGCGACGAGCAGGAGGTCGAGCGCGGCGTCGGCGGCGACGTAGGCGACGCGGTCCGCGGGCGCCGCGGGGTCGATCGGCACGAACGCGGCCCCGGTCTTCAGCACTGCGAGCAACGCGACGTACATCGGCGTCGACCGGGGAATCAGGAGGCCGACCCGGCGGTGCGGGCCGATGCCGCGGCGGATGAGCACGTGCGCGAGCCGGTTCGCGTGCTCGTCCAGCTGACGGTAGGAGAGCTGGTCGCGCCCGCATTCGAGGGCAACGGCGTCCGGTGTCTCGTCGCACGCGCGCTCGAAGAATTCGTGCAACCGCGCCGGAACGGGCGCGCGGCGCGGAACCGGGCGGAGCTGCGCGGTGTCCTCGAGGGAAAGCGACAGTTCCTCGCTCACAAGGTTTCCTTCTGCGGGGGATGGGTGTCGTGCGGTTCGCGCGGGAAATCCGTGCGGCGGAACACAAGCGGCTCGCGATCAGGCTCCGGCGACCGAACCCGATGCCGCGAGCCTGGCCCGCACGGTTTTCCGGCAGGCATGCGGTGTCACGATGACGTGCTCCTCGTTCGCTCGGGACCCCAGGCGCGTCGCAGGCTATGAACGCGACGCTGTGAGAAGCCTGAGTAACCACGATCCGGTGGCCGGGAACACCATCGACCGCCTCTCTCCTCCTCGGAGACGAGCCGACCGCCCCGCCCGTCCTCCTCCGGGACAAGGCACTTTCCTCAACCCGGGCGATGCCGAGACCTCGGACCCAGTGACTGACTGTGGACGCAGGTACCGCGGCGAGAGGAAGAACGGCCATGCCAGGTGTCGAGTTGCCACCGCAATTGGTGGTGCAGCGCTGTATCCAGGGCTTCCAGCTCACTCAGACCGTCTACGCGGCCGCCCGGCTGGGCGTGGCCGACCTCCTCGCCGACGGGCCGTTGACGAGCAACGCACTGGCGGAGGCGACGGACGCGGATCCGGCCGCGCTGCACCGCTTGCTGCTGGCCCTGGTGGCCGCCGATCTGCTCGCGACCGAGTCCGACGGCCGGTTCGTTCTCACTGCCGCCGGGCAGTTGCTGCGCGCCGGCGTGCCCGGTTCGGCGCGCAACCGGGCGTTGTTCTTCGGCGACCACGCGACCTGGAGCGTCTGGGGGTCGCTGCTGCATTGCGTCCAGACCGGAGAACCGGCTTACCCGCACGTCTTCGGGACGGATGTATGGCAGTACCGGGAACAGCATCCGGAAACCGCGGCGCTCTTCAACAACATCATGTCCGAATTGACGGCGATGAGTTCGGCCGCGTTGGTTCGGGCGTACGACTTCGCCTCGGCCGGAACTGTAGTCGACGTCGGCGGCGGGCACGGGCGGATGCTGGCGTCGATCCTCCAGGCGTTCCTGGGCATCCGGGGAGTGCTGTTCGACCTGCCGCGGACGGTGGCGGGGGCCGAGGAGCTCGCGGCGGTGCGGGATCGGTGCGAGGTCGTCGGCGGCGATCTGTTCGGCGAGGTTCCGGCCGGGTACGACACGTATCTGCTGTCCCGCGTGGTGCACGACTGGGACGACGAGCGCACCGTGGACATTCTCGCCCGCTGCCGCCGCGCGATGAAGCCGGACGGCAAGGTCCTGTTACTCGAACGGGTGGTTGCGGGCGAGCCGGATCTGGCGTCCGCGCTGTCGGATCTGACCATGCTGGTGGGCACCGGCGGCCGGGAGAGGACGGGCGACGAGTTCCGTGCCCTGCTCAGCCGGGCCGGGCTGCGCGTCACCGCGCTCACGCCGGTGCTGCACGGGCTCCAGGTGATCGAATCCGTGGCCGCACAGGAGGTTTGACCTCGCCGCGCCCGGGTGGTTCAGTGGCGCGATGACAGAGCTGGCGGGGTTGCTGGACGAGGCCGTCGAGGGATTCGGCGGCCTCGTTCGCGCGGTGGAGCCGGACCAGTGGCGGCTGCCGTCGCCGTGCCCCGACTTCACCGCGCTGGGCGTCGTGGAGCACGTCGTCGAAAGCCTGATCCAGTACGCCGATCTGGTGGACGCCAAGCGATTCGACACCGAGCTGACTGTCGAGCTCGCCGGTGCCGACGTGTTCGCCGCCTACTGGGCCGCGGCCGTCCGGGCGGTCGGGGTGTGGTCGCGGGAAGAAGTGCTCGCTGCCGAGCATCCGATGCCGTGGGGGCCGATGCCCGGCCGCGGCCTGCTCGGCTATCTCGTGCTGGAACACGTGGTGCACGGCTGGGATCTCGCCACCGCCACGGGACAGAAGAGTCCCTTCGGCGACGAACTGGTCCAGGCCGTGGACGGCATCGCACGCGGGCACCGCGAACAGGATCTGCGCCAGCCCTACATGTTCGCGGCCCCGGTGCCCGTTCCCGGCGGCGCGCCGCTGCTGGACCGCCTCGTCGGCTTCCTCGGCCGCCGTCCGTCCACTGTGGACTGACCTCCTCCCGGCGGAGGACGTCCGCCCGCCCGATCTCCTCCCGGCGGTCGCGCTCCCTGCCGACCTGCGGGCGATGCCGGCCGGACCTGTCGGCTGCGAATCTTTTCCCGGTGGGGCGATGAGTCCTGGCGGGAAGGGGATCGGCTGTGGCGGCGACCGAAGACGGCAGTGCGGTGACGGGCGAGGTCGAGGACCTGCTCGGTGCGGTGGGCACGAAGGTCCTGGCGCGGGACGGGCACACCTGCTTCGGCGATCTGGGCGTGGATTCGCTGGCCCGGCTGGAAATCTCGAAACGCGTGCAGGACCGCTACGGCAGCGACATCGAAGACCTGCTGACCGCGGAGACGACCCCGGTCGCGCTGGGCGAGATCATCGGCGGCCTCGCCGCGCCGTGTCCGCCGGCCCGCGTCGAGAATCAGGTGGAGATCGCCGCGCCGATCGGCTACGTGTGGAACGCGGTCAACGACGTCCGCCGCTGGACCGAACTGTTCACCGAGTACGCCGCGGTGGAGGTGCTGGCCGAGGGCGAGAACTGGGTGACCTTCCGGCTCACCCTCAACCCGGACGCGAACGGCGTCAGCTGGTCCTGGGTGTCGCGCCGCCGCTGGAACCGGGACAGCTGGACGGTCCGCGCGTGGCGGATCGAGCGCGGCAACTTCGCATTCATGCGGCTGTGCTGGACGTTCGAGGCGCTGGAGAAGGACCGCACCCGCATGACGTGGGCGCAGGAGTTCCGGATGAAGCCGTCCGCGCCGCTGGACGACGCCGCGATGACGCGTCGGCTAGACACGAACTCCGCGGCCCAGATGGAGATCATCGCCCGCCGGATCGAACAGCGCCGGGGCCGTCGGCGGACCTGGGAGGACACGCCTTCGGTGCGCGGGCGCGGCGGCGACATGCGCACTTTGATCGGGCCGGCGGCGTGCGGATCCGCTTACGGCATCAGCGGATTCGTCGAACTGGCCCCGGGCGAGCGGATCGCCGAGCACCGGCATCCGTACTCCGAGGAGCACTTGCTGGTGGTGTCCGGACGGGCTGAGATCGACCTCGACGGCACGCCGGTCCCACTCGGGCCTCGCGAGGGGCTGCTGGTGCCGCGGGACGTCCGGCACCGGCTGCGCAACGCCGGCGACGGCCCGTTGACGGCGGTGTTCGCGCTGAGTCCGCTGGCCCCTCGCCCGGAACTCGGGCACGTGGACACCGAGTCCGGAGAGCAGTGATGACCCGTCGCACCGCGGTGACCGGCGTCGGCGTCTTCGCGCCCGGCGGCCCGGACCGGGAGGCCTTCTGGCGGCGGGTGCTGTCCGGCCGCCCGGCGATCCGCACGATCACCGCCTTCGACCCGGCGCCCTTCCGGTCCCGGATCGCCGCCGAATGCGACGACGTGCCGGACCTGCACGAGGACCGCTACGTCGCGATGGCGCTGGCCGCCGCGGACGAGGCGGTCGCCGACGCGGCGATCGATCTGTCCACACTGGACCCGTTCGAGGTCGGGGTGAGCATGGGCACCGCCGTCGGCGCGTCGGTCCGGCTGGAGGAGCAGTACGCGCTGGCGAGCGGCAACGGTCGCATGTGGACAGTCGACGGCTCGCGGGTGACCGGCGATCTGTACCCGGCGCTGGTGCCGTCCAGCCTGGCGGCCGAGACCGCGATCCGGCTGCACGCCTGCGGTCCGGTCGTGACGGTGTCCACCGGCTGCACCTCCGGCATCGACGCCGTCGGCCTGGCACATGAGATGATCCTGGACGGCGAAGCCGACGTCGTGCTCGCCGGTGCGTCCGACGCGCCGGTCACGCCGATCACCGCAGCCTCCTTCGACGCCATCCGCGCCACCAGCCCGCTCAACGACGACCCCGCGCGGGCCTCCCGTCCGTTCGACGCCACCCGGGAAGGGTTCGTGCTCGGCGAAGGCGCGGCAGTGCTGGTGCTGGAAGAACTGTCAGCGGCGCGACGGCGAGGCGCGCGCGTGTACTGCGAACTGTCCGGCTACGCGGGCCGTGCCAACTCGTTCCACATGACCGGTCTCAAGCCGGACGGCACCGAGATGGCCGAAGCGATCCGGATCGCCCTGCGGCAAGCCCGGCTCGCACCAGAGCAGATCGACTACATCAGCGCGCACGGCTCCGGCACGAAGCAGAACGACCGCCACGAAACCGCCGCGTTCAAACTGGCCCTCGGCGACCACGCCCGCCGCACGCCGATCAGCTCGATCAAGGCCGTCGTCGGGCATTCGCTCGGCGCCATCGGGGCGATCGAAACGGCTGCCTGTGTACTGGCGATCCGCGACCGCGCGGTGCCGCCGACCGCGAACCTGCGCACCCCGTCGCCCGAATGCGACCTCGACTACGTGCCGCTGGTCGCGCGGGAGCACCGGGTCCGGCACGCGTTGTCGGTGGGCAGCGGATTCGGCGGCTTCCAATCCGCGATGGTGCTGTCGGAGCTCTCGGGCGGGGCCTCGTGAATCCCGTCGTGATCACCGGCCTCGGCGTCGTCGCGCCGAACGGCGTCGGCACGCAGCAGCAGTGGAAAGCCACGCTGGCCAAGCAGAGCGGCATCGCCCCGCTGCCGGCCGAGGTGCACGGCGGGTCCGGGCTGTGCTTCGGCGGGCAGGTGCCCGACTTCGACCCGGACGAGTTCGTCCTTCCCCAGCAACGAGTGCAGACCGACCGGTGGACCTGGTTCTGCCTGGCCGCCGCCCAGTTCTGTTTCGCCGACGCCGAACTCGACCTGGACCGCGCCGACCCCTACTGCCTTTCGGTGGTCACGCCGAGTTCCACCGGCGGCAACGTCTTCGGGCAGCGGGAGCTGCAGTCGCTGTGGTCACAGGGTCCTCGAGCCGTCACCGCCTACCAGTCCATCGCCTGGTTCTACGCCGCCAGCGCCGGGCAACTGTCCATCCGGCACGGTCTGCGGGGCCGCTGCGCGGTGACCGCGGCGGACGGCGCGGGCGGGCTCGCCGCGGCGGGCGCGGCGCTGCGGATGCTCCGCACCGACCCGGGCCAGCGGATCCTCGTGGCGGGCGGCGAAGCGCCGTTCTCGCCTTACTCGATGGTGTGCCACCAGCGGCGGCCCGACCTGAGCCGGTCGGGGGAGTACCAGCCGTTCCGCACTCCGGCCACCGGCGGCGTGCTCGGCGAGGGCGGGGCCGCTTTGCTCGTCGAGACCCTGGAGTCGGCGACCGCGCGGAACGCACCCGGCCGGTACTGCGAACTCGCCGCCGTCGTCAGCACCCACGACGCGCACGACCAGACTCAGGCCCCGCACACTCCCGGCGCGCTCGTCGCCGCGATCACCCGTGCGCTGCGCCGGGCCGACGTCGCTCCGGACGAGGTCGACGTGGTGTTCGCCGACGGCAACGGCGCCGCCGACTGGGACCGCCTCGAACTGGCTGCCCTGCGTGCCTGCTTCGGCGACGGGTTCGCCGACGTGCCGGTCGCGGTGCCCAAAACCATGACCGGCCGCCTCAACTCCGCCGGTGCGCTGCTGGATTTGTGCTGGGCCGCGCAGGCTTTGGCCTACGACATCGCGCCGCCCGCGCTGGGCGGCGCCGACGGGCCGCTGGCGGTGACCGGCGAGCCGTGCTTCGCCGCCGGACTGAACACCGCGCTCGTCATCGCCCGGGGAGCGGGCGGGTTCAATGCGGCGGCCGTGCTCAAGTCGATCGGGGGCCGGGCATGACCACAATGGACAGTGCCGCGACGATCGTCGACCTCAGCATGCCGGTCGCCGACCTTCCGTTCGACCCGGGCGTGGTCCGGATCAAACCGTGGACGCACAAGGACGGTCCGCGCCGGATCGGGCGCAAGGCGGCCTTCTCCCGGCAGTTGCCGCTCCCGACCCGGATGCGGCGCGCGGCGGGGTATCTCACCGGTCGCAGGCGGATCGACGAGCGCAGCTTCCCGGACGGGTTGTTCCTCGGCAACGAATTCCTGACGCTGTCGGTGCACGCGGGCACGCACATGGACGCGCCGTTCCACTATGGACCGACCTGCGAAGGCGGTGCCGCCAAACGGATCCACGAGGTCCCGCTGGACTGGTGCGTAGGCCCGGGCGTGGTGCTGACGCTCACCCACCGCGAGGCGGGCGAGTCGATCACCGCCGACGACCTCGCCGCCGAACTGGACCGGATCGGCCACGAGCTCTCGCCCGGCGAGATCGTGCTGCTGCGCACCGGATCCGACCGGCTGTGGCCGACCCCCGCGTACTTCGGCGGCCACCCGGGCATGACGGTGCCCGCCCTGGAGTTCCTGCTGGACCGCGGGATCAAGGTGATCGGCACCGACGCGGCGGGCTTCGACCTGCCCGCCGGGGTCATGATCGAACGCTATTACCGCACCGGCGACCGGACGCACCTGTGGCCGTGCCACCTGTACGGCCGCCGCCGCGAGTACCTGCAGATCGAGCGGATGGGCGGTTTGGACCGGTTGGTGCGGCCGACCGGTTTCACCGCGTGCTGTTTGCCGATCAACGTCCGTGACGCGGGTGCGGGTTGGGTGCGGCCGGTCGCGCTCGTGCCCGCTGATGCGAGTGAGGGGTGACATGCGTGTCTTGTTGATCGCCACCAACCGGGAGTCCCGCCCGTCCTACGCGGTGCCCGCCGGGGTGGCCTACCTCCAGAACGCCCTGCTCGAAGCCGGGCACGAGGCGCGGATCCTCGACCTGTGCTTCGAACCGGACGAACGGCTCGGGCCGCTCGTCGCCGAGACCGTGCGGGAGTTCGATCCGGCGCTGATCGGGGTGTCCATCCGCAACGTGGACAACGAGACTTACCTGCGCTACCGGGGAAATCTCGGCGACGTCCGCATCGTGATCGAGGCCTGTCGCGACACCTCGGCCGCTCCCGTCGTGCTGGGCGGCTCGGCGTTTTCGCTGATGCCCACCGAAATCATGCACGTCCTGGGCGTCGACCTCGGCGTGGTCGGCGAGGGCGAACCGGCGATCGTGGCGCTGGCCGACGCGATCGGCAAGGGCGAGCCGATCGACAGCGCGCCCGGGCTGATCCGGCTGGTCGACGGCGAACTGGTCGCGGCCGAACCGGCGCGGGTGGCCGACCCGGCGAGCATCCGGGCCCCGCGCACGTTCGTGCCGGATCCGCGCTACTTCAGCATGAAGGTGGTCGGCCCGCAGCCGACATACGGCATCCAGACCAAACGCGGCTGCACTTTCCGCTGTTCGTACTGCCCGGTGCCGTCGATCGAGGGCAAACGGTTCCGGCTGCGCTCGCCGAAGGAGATCGTGGACGAGATGCGGCACGTCCGGGATCTGGCGGGGGTGCGGCGGTTCTTCATCACCGACAGCATCTTCAACCTGCCCCGGCGGCACGCGATCGCGGTCTGCCGCGAGCTGGTCAAGGCCGATCTCGGCGTCGGCTGGATGGCCTACACCAACCCGTTGCAGTACGACGACGAGCTGACCGGCCTTTTCAAAGAAGCGGGCTGCGAGACGCTGAACTTCGGCCTGGACGCCGGCTGCGACGAGATGCTCACCAGCCTGCAAAAGGACTTCAGCCGCGCGGACATCGTCAACGCCACCGCCTGCGCGCACCGTTCCGGGCTGCGCATCGTGCATTCCCTGCTGCTGGGCGGGCCGGGGGAGACCGTCGACACGGTGAAGTCCACTTTGGACACGATGGCCGAATGCCGTCCGCACGTGCTCACCATCGCCTTCGGCATCCGGCTCTACCCGCAGACCCCGCTGTGGCACGCGCTGGGCAAGGCCGAGGGCAGCGTGGACATGCTGATGCCGCTGTTCTATGTGGACGAAGCGCTCGGCGGGGACGAGTGCTCGCGGATCCTCCAGCTGATCGACGCCTTCATCGCCGAGCACCCGGAGGTGATGGTGCGGATGAACTTCGACCAGAACAAGCTCGCGGCCGAGGTGGCCGCCAGTTCGCTGCGCGTTTCCAAGACACAGGGGTGAGTCGATGACAGCAACCCGGGAACCCGCGCTGCCGTTCGCGGCACGGGACCGCTACCCGATCATGTGCTACCCGATGCCGTGGGCGCCGCCGGACCACGCGGCGATCGCCGGGCAGATGGGCCTGGCCGCGCCGGCCCCGACGCCCGGGCCGAAGGCGATGTACATGCACATCCCGTTCTGCCAGTACCTGTGCGGGTTCTGCCCGTTCGTCAAGTACAAGCAGGACCCCGAACGCATCCGGCAGTACGTCGTCGACCTCAAGCGCGAGATGGACAACTACGCGGCCGCGGCGTACTTCGACGGCGCTTCGTTCGGTTCGCTGTACATGGGCGGCGGCACCGCCAGCATCCTCGAGCCGGAGCAGTTGGCCGATCTGGTGGGGCACGCCCGGCAGCGGTTCTCCTTCGTCGGCGACGCGGAGTTCACCCTCGAATGCAGCCCGATCACCGTGACCGACGACAAGCTCCGGCAGGTCGCGGCGGCCGGGATCAACCGGGTCAGCTTCGGCGTGCAGACCTTCGACGACGAGATCGGCCGGGCCAGCGACGTCGCCCAGGACGGCGACACCTCGCGCCGGGTGATCGGCTGGGCCCAGTCCGCGGGCATCGACCACATCAGCATCGACCTGATCTACAACCTGCCCGGCCAGACCGCGGCGCACGTCCGGTCCGACATCGAGAGCGCGCTGGCCGCGGGCGTCAAGCAGGTCACCATGTTCCCGCTGTCGGTGATGCCGCACACCAAGCTGTTCCGGGACGTCCACGAGCGCAAGATCGCCAGCGTCGGCGAACTCGGCCACGAGCTGGAACTGGCCCGCGCGGCCACCGACCACCTCGGCGACCTCGGGCTGGTGCAGACGTCCGTGCCGGACTTCTCGCTGCCGGAGGTCACCTACCGGCACGCGCGCATCCATTTCGAGCAGTTCGAGGACCTGCTCGGGCTGGGAGCGGGCGCGATGGGGACGGTCAACGAGTACACCTACGTCAACGTCGCCGAACTCAAGCGCTATCGCGAGCTCACGGAGCGCGGCCTGCCGCCGATCAACGCCGGACAGCAGACGCCCGAACCGGAAAAGCCGCGCGCCACCATGGCGATGGGCCTGCGCATGCTCGAGGTCAAGCGCGCCACGTTCGTCGCCCGGCACGGCGCGCAGCCCGAGGACCTGTTCGGCCCGTTGCTGGCTGAGCTGGCGGAGCGGGACCTGATCACCGTCGACGAGGACGGCGTGCGGCTGACGCCGACCGGCACGTTGTTCGGCTACGACGTGGCCAAGGCCTTCTACTCCGACGAGATCAAGGCCGTCGGGCAGAAACTCGCCGAATCGCTCGCTCGCAAGCGGGACGTCATCGACCTGGACATCAAGGCCTCTGGAGGTGCCGCGTGAGCACGCCGACCATTCCCTACGCCAGCCGCGAGCGGATCTGCGTTTCGCACTACCCGCTGCCGGAAGCTCCGCCCCAGCCGGCTGATTTGGCCGCGCTGATGGAACTCGACCAGCCGAATCCGCGCCCCGGCCAGAACGCGATGTACGTGCACATCCCGTTCTGCGACAAGATCTGCAACTTCTGCCCGTTCAACAAGCAGCTGATGGACGAGGCGAAGATGGACGCCTACCTGCTGCGGCTGAACTCCGAGGTCTCCCGGTACGCCGAGACCCGGCGGGTGTCCTCGATGACGTTCGGGTCGCTGGCGATCGGCGGCGGCACGCCCAGCTGCATGACCGCCCGGCAGATGGCCGGTTTCCTGGAGCACTGCCAGGACCGGCTGCGCTTCGCCGACGACGCCGAATTCAGCATCGAGGGCAACCCGTCCAACTTCACCTACGACAAGCTCGTGGCCGCGCGGGAGGCGGGCTGCAACCGGATCAGCTTCGGCGTGCAGACGTTCAACGACGCGTTCGCCGCCACGCTGGAAATCCCACAAGAGCCGGAAACGTCCCGCGAGGCGACCCGGCAGGCCCGCCGGGCGGGCTACGACAACGTGGGCATCGACCTGATCTACAACCTGCCCGGCCAGACCGTCGAACAGTGGCGGGCCGACGTCCAGGAGGCCATCGACTGGCACTACGACCACGTCACCCTGTTCTCGCTGATCATCCCGCCGTTCACCCGCCTGCACTCGCTGATCGACAAGGAGAAGCTGGCCCGCCCCGGCGACCACGAGCACGAAGTGACGCTGTACCGGCTCGCCTCGCAGATGCTGCGCGACGCCGGTTACGAGCAGTACTCGGTGTACGACTTCGCTTTGCCCGGCAAGATCAACAAACACGCGGTGCTGTATTTCTCCGAACAGCGCGACCTGCTGGGCGTCGGCGCGGCCGCGTTCGGCTACCTGGGCCGGTACATGTACGTCAACAAGGGTCCGCTGGCGGAGTACGAGGGCTGCGTGGACGGCGGCGATCTCCCGGTGCTGATCGGCTCGAAGGCCGACCGCGACGAGGAAATGTGCGGGCAGATGGCCAAGGGGCTGCGCCTGTTCAGCGTCGACCGGCGGATGTTCCGCGAACTGTTCGACCGCGACGCGGTGGAGGTGTTCGCCGAGCAGATCGCCCGGTTGACCGCACAGGGCCTGCTCGTCGTCACCGACGAGGCGATCTCGCTTACCGAGGAGGGCGTGTTCTGGGGCAACAACGTGTGCCGCGAGTTCTTCTCCGAGCGCTTCGCCCAGGTCGAGGCGATCCCGCGCGAGGTGCTCGCGCGCGGGCGGCTGCTCAAGGACGGCCAGAAGATGCCGAAACGGCTGGATCGCTGACATGCGGACGAAGAACGTGCTCGGCATCTGCGGCTCGCCCAAGACCAGCGGGCCCAGCGCGAGCGAATTCCTGTGCCGGCAGGCGATGCGCGGCGCCGAGGAGGTCGGGGCCGCGACCCGGGTGATCCGGCTGGTCGACTACCCGATCGTCGACTGCGACGGATGCGGCGACTGCATGAACCGCACGCCGTGTCATCTGTTCAAGCGGCCGGAGGACCGCTACATCCAGCTGTACAAGCACATCAAATGGGCCGACGCGTTCGTCTTCGCCTCGCCGGTCTACGCGCTCGGGCTGCCCTTCACCTGGAAGCAGTGGCTGGACCGGTGCGAGCCGGCCAACGCCGACGAACTCCAGTACCAGTACTACAACTACGAGGTCGCCGCGGACGTCAAGGGCACCGCGTTCCAGGGCAAGGTGGCCGCGCAGATCGTCACCTCCGCGGGCATCGGGCAGGAATGGGCGATGGCGAGCCTGATGCCGCTGTGGACGAACGTGAAGCTGTCGGTGATCGCCAGCGTCGGGCTGAGCCTGATCGAGTTCGACGAGCAGCCGGGCATCCGCACCAAACCGTGGGGCCAGGGCGTGGAGAACGCCGAGTACGCGATCGAGATCAGCAGGCAGATCGGCCGCCGGGTCGCGGACGCGATCGGCTTCTCCACGTTCAACGTGAACGGTTCGTCGCCGCGGCTGGGCCGCAGCGACGGACGGGACATCAGCGAGCAGTTGACGTTGCTCACCGATCTGGCCGACCACCCGGCCGATGTCTCGGACGGCCCGGGCGATCTGACCGTGCTGGTGGTCGCGGGGCAGGCGAAGAGCGAGGAGGCGCAGCAGCGCATCGAGCGGATCCGCAAGCTGGCCCCGCAGCTGGACGTCCGGCTGGTGGCGGTGGTGGACCAGCTGCCGCATTTCATCACCCGCGACTTCGTGAAGGACAAGATCGCCGGACAGGGCCACCAGGTGCCGGTGCTGCTGGACTGGGACCGGGGGTTCAGCGGCGAGCTGGGCCTGTCGGCGAACGTGGAGCCTTACCTGATCGTGGTGGACCGCCTCGGCCGCCTGGTCCGGCAGATCTCCGGCACGCACACCACGCGCGACGCCGTCACCGAGGTGCTGGCGGTGAGCCGCGACGCCGCGGGCCAGGGCCCGGTGCCGGTCGAGATCGGAATGGGAGAACCCACATGACGCGAGAGCTGACCGCGCGCACCGCGGAGGGCAAGGTGGTCACGCTGCCGGACGGAGCCCAGCTCTTCGTCCGGGTGGACCACGGCGACCCGCGCGCGACGCCGATGGTTTTCCTGCACGGAAACCGGGACAATCACACGCATTTCGCCGAATTGGCGGCCCGGCTTTCGGGGGAACGACCGTGCGCGAGCGTGGACCTGCGCGGGCACGGGCTGTCCTCCAAAGAGGATGTTCCGCTGTCCGCCCAGCAGTGCGCCGACGACCTGGCGGCCGTGCTGGACGCGCTGGGTTGGCGCCGGGCCGTCGTGGTGGGACACTCGCTCGGTTCGGTGACCGCCATGGTTTTCGCGCTGGACCGACCGGTTCGGGTCAGCTCGCTGGTGCTGATGGGGGCGGCCGCGCACTACGAGATGAAGTGGAAGCGTCCGCCGGTCACCGAGGAGACCTACCGGGATGTCATCGCGGAATCCAACGAACGGGCGGGCCCGTTCTTCTTCCTGCCGCAGTACCCCGAGGTCGCGAAACGGGTCATCGCGAGCTGGTCGTGGGTGCCGTTCTCCGTGCACCGCAACCTCATTCAGCTGCGGCACCCTGATTTGAGGGAACGCATCGCCGGCATCACCGCGCCCACTCTGGTGATCGCGGGCGACCAGGACCGGAGCACTCCGGTCAGCAGCGCCGAACTCCTCGCCGAGCGCATTCCCGATGCGCGGCTGCACGTGGTTTCCGACGCTGGTCATTTCATGTTTCTGGAACACCCGGCCGAGGTCGCTTCGGCGATCCGGGACTTCGTGTCCGGCCCGTCGGGCGGATAACCCTTCCGCACGCGATGGCCCTGCCGGGAAAAGCCGTCGTGGCAAAGGAGAAAAGCATGGCCGAGCGAAGAACCGGCGAAGTCCGTCCCGACAGCGTCTGGCAGTCGCCGCACCGCAATACCCTTGCGGTGCTGACGGGCTGCGTGGTGCTGGTGTGGGCGGTGATGATGTCGGTCTTCCCGGCGCTGCCGCACATCGCCGCGGAGCTCAGGCTCGGATCCTCGAGTCTCGGCGCGCTGCTCGCGGTGTCGTCGCTGGTGATGACGGTGTTGAACGTCCCGGCCGGTGTGCTCGCCGACCGGTACGGCCGCAAACCGCCGATCACCGTCGGGCTCGGCGTCAGCGCGGTCGGCATCTTCCTCGCCGCGCTGTCGTCGTCCGGGCCCGCTTTGCTGATCGCCGGGTGGCTGGTGTTCGGCGTCGGCCGCGGCCTGTTCCTGTCGCCGACGTTCACCGTGCCCGCCGATCTGTTCTCCTTTCAGCAGCGCGGAAAGGCGATCGGCGTGCTCGCCGGGGGCATCGGCGCGGGTTCGGTGCTCGGGTACGTCCTCGGCGGATTGCTGGCCGCGGGCGGGAATTGGCAGCTGGTGCTCTGGGTGGACGGGGCGCTGCTGGCCGTAGCCACCGTGGCGGCCGCCCTGCTGCCGGAGAGCTTGAAAGAGAAGCTGCCGAGTACGTTGCCGAAGGCGTTCGCGCAGACGTTCACCTGGTTCGCCAACCGGACCGTGGTGGTGTCCGGTTTGGTGGCCGGAGTCGCGTTCGCGGTCGGCGTGGCCGCCACTTTCCTGGTGCCGTTCAGCTTGACCGCGCTGAACGCGTCCGCGTGGCTGATCGCGTTCGTGTTCATCCCGTACGAGGTCGTGGCGTCGGTCGGGACCACGGTGGCGGGCGCGATTTCGGACAAAATCGGCCGCAAGCCGGTGCTGATCGGGTGCATCGCGCTGGTCGTGGTGGCGCTGGCGCTGCTGCCGCTGGCGGGGGTGTCGGTGGTGAGCGTCGCGATCATCTACGCGTTCGTCGGACTGGCCGAAGGCCCGGCTATCTCGATGACCACCACCATGGTCACCGACGAGGTCCTGAAGCTGGACCCGCGCCGGGTCGGGTCCGCGCTCGGCGCCAACCGGCTGATCCAGGGCATCGGTCCCATTCTCGGCCCGGTGTTCGGCGGCCTGCTGGTGCAGGGAGTCGGCGTCGACGCCCGGTTCTGGGTGCTCGCTGGCGCCGGTGTGGTCGCGGTGGTGCTGGCTCTGGCGTTGCGCGGTGCGCCGGTGAAGGCGGTGGCCGCGTGAGTTCGGCGTCGCTGCGGAAAGAGTTCAAGGAAACCACTGCGGACGTGTCGGTGCCGCAATTGCGGAAGAACACAGCCGCGTTCTGGAAACGGCATCAAGCCGATCCCGAGACCGTGACGACCGCGCTGATCGGATTGTGGACCGGCGCTGCCGACACCAATCTCCGGATGGGCGTCGCGATGACGCTCGGGCCTGCCGCGGACACCGTCGCCGGGGCGATGGAATTCCTGCTCGGCACCGTGCCGGAGGACGGCGACTGGCGCGTGCAGGAGTCGCTGGCCAAAGGGTTCGACTGGTTCTGCGCCGTGCGCGGCTGGGAGAAATCCCTGCCGGTGATCGAGCAATGGCTGGGCCACGAACACCACAACGTGCGCCGGGCCGCGGCCGAGGGCCCGCGCGTGTGGACGAAACGCCCGTACTTCATCGACCACCCGGACCATGCTCTGGAACTACTGGGCCGATTGCGCGCCGATTCCAGCGACTACGTGCGCAAATCGGTGGGAAATTCGCTGTCCGACATCAGCAAGACCCATCCGGACCTGACCCTGGCCGCGCTCAGCGAATGGGCCGGGGATCCCGGGGCCGCCTGGGTGATCGCCCGCGCCTGCCGCCATCTGGCGAAAACGCGCGCCGAGCAGACAAAGCGGCTTCTCGCAGCGACGAAAGGATGAGCCCGTGGCCATCAGTTCCGACGTGTTCTCGCTCCCCACCTTCGCCGGGTCCGTGGACGGGCCGCCGACCGCCATGTTCCGGCGGATCAGCGAGCTGACCGTGCTCGCCGACCAGCTGGGCTTCGGCCGCGCGTGGTTCGCCGAGCACCATTTCCAGCCGCACGGCGGCATCCTGTCCGCGCCGGACGTGCTGATCGCCGCGCTGGCCGGGCGCGCGCCGCGGATCCGGTTCGGGCTCGGCGTCGTGCAGGTGCCCTACCACCATCCGCTGTCCGTCGCGGAGCGCGTCGCGACCCTCGACCAGGTCACCGGCGGCCGGGTCGAACTCGGGCTCGGACGGGCGTTCCTCAAATGCGAGTACGACGGCTTCGGGATTCCGATGACCGAAAGCCGCGCCCGGTTCGCCGAGGGCGTCGAAATCGTCCTCACCGCGCTGACCGGCAAGGAATTCGCGCATTCCGGCCGCTTTTTCGAGTTCCCCGAACTGCACGTGGAACCTGCGTGCGTGCAGGATCCGCCGCCGGTCTGGGTGGCCGCCGCGACCACGCCGGAGACGTTCGAATGGGCCGGGCGCAACGGGTTCAATCTGATGGTCGCGCCGCTGCTGTCGCCGGATCTGCCGTCGCTGGGCGAAAAAGTGCGGCTGTACCTGGACGCGTGGACCAAAGCGGAACAGCCGCAGATCGTGGTCAACGTGCATGTGCACGTGGCGGAGGACGACGAGCGGGCGCTGGCCGAGGCCGAGCCGCACCTGCGCCGGTACGTCGACGAAACCCGCGCGGCCGGTGCCTCGGCGATCGCCACCTTCCACCGCGACGGAGTCCCCGCCGACTTCGCGCACTACCCGGCGTTGGGCAAGCGCTGGTTCGACTTCACGGTGCGCGGCGCTGTCGAACGCGGCGCGGTGGCGGCTGGCTCGCCCGAGACCTGCCGACGCATTCTCCGCGAACTCGCCGACCAATTGCACTGCACCTCCGTTGCCGCCACCTTCGACTTCGGCCAGCCGCAGGAGCTGGTGGAGCGGTCCATGCGCCGCTACGCTGGCGAGGTCGCGGGCGCGCTGTGAGCGACTACCCGGTGCCGTTCCGGCTGGCGCTGCGGGTTCTCGGCGCGTTGAAGGTGCTGGGCCTGCGGCCGGGCGAACCGCTGCTGCCGCGCCTGCTGTTCATGGGCGCGGACCCCGGCGAAGCGGTGGATGCTCTGCGGCGCATCAAATCCGTGTCCGGCTGGGTGCGGGAATGGACCGCCCTCGGCGACCGGCACGAAGAGCTGGGGCAACGCGCCATCGACCGCGGCGACCCGGTGGGCGCGGTCGAAAGCCTGACCCGCGCCGTCGCCTACCTGCGGGTCGCCGAATACCTCGAAGCCGATGAAGAAGCGCGTCGCCGGTTGTGGACGCGCCTGGTGTCAGTGGCCGGGTTGGTCGCTGACCACAGCACGCCGCGCGTGGTGCGCCGGGAGACGCCGGTCCCGGCTTTCGTGAGCCTTCCGCCTGCGGCGGAGCCGGTGCCTTGCGTGCTGACCCTGGGCGGGGTGGACGGGGTGAAAGAGGAGTTCTTCGCCCTGCTCGCCGCTTACGCTTCCCGCGGCTGGGCCGGAGTCGCGCTAGACCTGCCCGGCCAAGGTGAGGTGCGGCGGTTCGACGGCGTGCCCTGGCGGGCTGATGCGGAGACCGTCGTGTCCGAGGTGCTCGACGACCTGGTCAAGATGCCGGAGATCGACCCGGACCGCATCGCGGTGGTCGGCGGCAGCGCGGGCGGCTATTTCGCCCTGCGGGTCGCGGCCACTGATCACCGGGTCGCGGGTTGTGCGGTGATTTCGGCTCCGGTGCGGCTTTTGGACGTCTACGAGTCTGCGCCGGAGCCGATTCCGCGCACTATGAGGTACAACCTGGCCGCGGAGTCCGACCAGGCGGCGCGGGAACGCTTGCGCGCCTTCGACGTGGTGCCGTTGCTCGGTGACATCGAATGCCCAGTGCTGCAGATCCACGGCGGGCGGGACGGGACGGTCCCTGTCGCGCAGAGCGAGCCGCTGCGGGCGGCGTTGGGGGAGCGGGTGCGCAGTGTGGTTTACGCGGATGGCGATCATCTGTGTTTCAACCATCGGCCTGCGTGGGAAGCGGAGCTGCGGGGCTGGCTGACCGCGCTTTTCGCTGAGCAGCGCCGGATGCCGGGTTCGAATCCGTAGCTCACGAGCTTTGCCCGGGCGGCGATCACCGTCGTTTCGGCCACCGCGCTCACCACTGCCGGATTCCGTGCTCGAATCCGTAGATCACCAGCTGCACCCGGTCGCGGCAGCACAGCTTCTCGTGCAGATGGCGGATGTGGCTCTTCACTGTCGTGTAGCTGATCATCAGGCGCTCGGCGATCTCCTCGTTGCGCAGCCCGGAGACGACCAGCTGCAGCACCTCCGCCTCGCGTTCGGTGAGGCCGCCCGGCATTTCGGCGGTCTCGCCGGGCGGCGGCTGGGCCACGAACGCGGAGATCAGCCGCACGGTGGAGCTCGGGGAGAGCAGCGCCTCGCCCGAATGCGCGGCCCGCAGCGCGGCGATGATCTTGTCCGGCGGTGAATCCTTGACGATGAAGCCGACCGCACCCCGGCGCAGGGCGGTGAAGAGGTACTCGTCGTGGTCGAACATCGTGAACATCACGACTTTCACGCCGTCGCAGCCGCCGGGGCCGGTGATGTGCGAGAGCGCGTCCAGTCCGTTCATGCCGGGCATGCGGATGTCCATCAGCACCACGTCCGGCTTGAGCCGGCGGCACAGTTCCACCGCTTGCCCGCCGTCCCCGGCTTCGCCGACGACGGTCATTCCGGCGCGTTCGCACAGCACGCTGCGCAAGCCGATCCGGACCAGCGGCAGGTCGTCCACGAGCAGCACCCGGATCATGGCGGGCGGTTCAGCGGGGAAGGGACACTTCGAGGACGAACCGGCCGGCGGATCTTCGGCGCGTGGTCACCCGGCCGCCGCATCGGGTGACGGCCAGCGCCAGGCCGCGCAGGCCGTGCCCGCGATCGAGTTCGCGGTGCGCGGGCCGTTCGGGCACTCCGCCGCTCACGATCGTCACCACGATTTCGCCGCCGAATTCGACCAGAATCGACACGCGCCCGCCCGCCCGGTGTTTCGCCGCATTGGAAATTCCCTCCATTACGATGCGCTCGAGCAGAAGTTCCTGCGCTGATGAAATGTCCGGGCAATCGGGCCCGCGCACTGTCGCCGACACGTCGGCCACCTCGCGCGGAATCCGGGACGGGATTTCCCGGACCCAGTCGGCGACCCCGCGCGGCGACGGATTCGCGGCGCTTCCGGAGCGCAACAGTCCCGACACGCGCCGCAGATCCCGCAGCGCCGCTTCGGCCATGCCGGTGAGCAGCGCCAGCTCGGCCTGGCTGCAGCCGCCGCCTTTTTCGCTCCACAGCCGGGTCTGCGCGGTCATCAGGACGAGATGGTGCCCGACGAGATCGTGCAGGAGGTCGCCGACGTGACGGAGGTCCGGTCGCGGTTGGACAGTTTCCGGCACCGGCCGCGACAGCGCCGACGGTCGTGTTTCCGCCCCCATTGGTCCCCCTGAGTCGTGGCCCCCCGCACGGTATTCGATTTTCCGCAGACGGATGCTACCCGACCCGGGGACGTGTCGCCTAATGGTTGCAAAACCCGGGAGCACTTCTCGGGGAATGATCAAAAAATGTGTTATCAGCGCGCTCGATCGATTACGGACGGGAGGCGGCGGCTGATCGGGTATTGCTGCGAATGGCCGAACATCCGTTTCGGGCGCGGAACTCGGTTCGTTCCGACCGGCATGGGGCGGCGCCGGAAAACTGTTGTTTGCGTGTTTTGCTCGAGTTCAGGCACCGGGCGCAGCCGCCGCATCGGGAACAGTGCAGCGTGGCGGCGACAGAATAGGGCCCGGCGTTCACCTTTTCGGCAGCGGCAGCACGTTGAGCGTCCGGTCGTTGACGGTGACGTCGAAACCGTCCTTCCTGACGTCGAAACCGAGCTGCGCCGGGTCGGCCTCCGGCAGCGCCGCGCCGAGCTTGGCCAGCGGGATGCCGCCTTCCTTGGCGATCTTCATTCGGTACAGCCGGTTGTAGATGTCCGCGTCCGGCCGCGGTGCCCTTCACCGCGCCCACCCGGGCGTTGGTGAGTTCGGCGAGCAACGCCTGGTATTCGGGGCCCGCCCGGTCGACGCTGACCGCGAAACCCCGCTGCGGCAACGGCCCGCCTCTGACCGTTCCCTCCGCGATCGTTCTGTCGGCGACCCGGACGTCGGCGGCTCCGAGCGCGTCGAACCGCTTGAGAAAGGCCTCTTCGAGCGGAAGAAGCTGCAGGTCCCGGGCGCGCTTGCCGAGCGCGATCGCGACGTTGGAGTCGATGATGCGCGTGCCGGACCGCACCGCGGGCGAGAGGACGAGCGTCTCGCCCCGCCGAGCGGGCCGATCCCCTTGAGCTGCAACAGGGCCAGACCGGCCATCGTCGCCGCCTGAACCAGCAGCAAGGTTTTGAGGACGGCCACGTTCGCCCACGCACCTGCTCGGCAGTCGCAACACCGGGATGTGGCCATCCGTCGGGGTCGCGGAGTGCCGTCACCGCCGCGTCACCCCGGAATCCGCCGGGGCCGCAGGAGTGCATTCCGAGGCGCATGTTCGCAGTCCCCGGGTGTGCGCCGGGGACTGCGAACACGGCGCGGCGCGAAACGATCCGGACCCGGCCGAGCGGGGGCCTCTCGGACGACGGGTCAGGACTGGTGGTGAACCAGGGTCGCACCGGTCCGGAAGTCCTCGAGAACCGCGGTGATCTCCTTGTGCCGCAGCACGCACGTGTACCCGGGATCGTGCTCGATCTTCACCTGGACGGGGAACTTGGCGGTCCCGGCGACGGTGCCGTCCTTGATCGGGTAGTCCGCCGTGGTCCGGCCGGTCGCGGAGGCGTGGACGTCGAGAGTTGTTTCGCCGTTGGTGCAGAAGGCCTTCACATCGGCGGTCAACTTAGTGGAAATCGTGGTGGTGCTGCGTTCCAACGCCACATCCACCTCTCGGAACGTGACAGTGGCGACGGTTCCGTCCCAGCCGACCAGGACCACCCTCGGCGACACCGTCGCGGGCCGGGTGCGCGCCATGCAGCGCGGCCTGGATACCGTGGCCCGCGAACAGATCCCGCCGATCGATCAGGAGACGGTGTTCTCCCGCGCCCTGCCGTACACGGTGATCAGCGGCCGGGCCGACAACTGGATCCGCGCCTTCCGCGACATGGACCCGTCGGCCGATTCCCAGCCCGGGCTGTACTGGTTCGCCGGCTACGACCGCGACCGCAACCTGCACCGTTTCGCCGCGCAGTTCCCGTTCTTCATCACCGCGCTGGAAGGCGCGTTCAACCCCCGCTAGCGGATGCCGAACGGCCGCTTCGACTGTGTCGAGGCGGCCGTTCGTCTGTCCGAGGTTCCGCTCAGATCCGGCGGATGGCCGCCAGCGGGTCGGCGTAGAGCGCGCTGAGCGAGGTGACGACGGCGGCGAATTCCTGCACCTTGCCGCCGAATCCGCTGATCCGGATGTCGGTGGGCGGGAGCTGGGTGCTCTGGGTGAAGGCCCTGGCGACGTGCGGCAGCGCGGGGCGGTACCCGGTGAACGCCTGGCCGCCGAGGACGACGCGGTCGGGGTTGAGCATGTCGCGGACCAGCGCGACGGTCTGCCCGAGCATCGTGGCCCGCTCCGCGAGCAGTTCCCGCGCGCCGTCGGACCCGGACTCGGCGGCCCGGTACAGGTCGGCGATGGTGGTGCCCGCGGTGCCGTTGTGCGCGGGGATGATGCCGCGGCCGACGGCCCTGGCCTGCAGCGCGCGATCGCCGACGGTCACTTCCAAGCAGCCGCGACGGCCGCAGGTGCACTGCACGTCCGAGCCGGTGGGCAGGTGCGCGATGGAACCGGGGCCGTTGTTCGGGGTGTGCACGCGGCCGTCGAGGGTGACGGCGATGCCCGCGGTCTCGCGGACGTAGAAGTAGAGGCTGCTGCCGTTCTGGGTGGCGGGCAGTTCGGTGTCGGGCTCGGGCCTGCGCGCGTCGAAGGTCGGCAGCAGCAGCTCCGAGGCGGCCATCGCCTCGACGTGCGGCGCGACCGAGACCGGCAGCTCCAGCACGTCACCGAGCACCTGACCGATCGGGGCGCCCTTCCATTCCAGCTTGGGATGGTCGACCACCCCGGTGTGCGAATCGACGCGACCGCCGATGGCGACGCCCGCCCACACCCAGAGATGGGGCTTCCCTTGTGGTTGGTGTACAGGTGGTGCATGGCTGTCGTC